>DAOUER010000070.1:0-19209 GCA_034430375.1 Dehalococcoidales bacterium | reverse complement strand
CGATGGTTTCAGGCTGGCAGTCCAGAGCATAGACTTTGACGGCGAGGGGCAAGCCCTGATAGTCCGTGACGACTTGGCGGGTATCGCCAACGCCCTGCGGAAAGCAAGGCGGGTCAACCTGAATTTTGAGGCAAGCGGTGAGAGCCTTGACGGAATGAAGCTCATCATTGATACCGAGGCAATTCGGTATAGCTTCGTAAGTGCCGATGGCACTTTCCCCGATTATGAGAAGCTCATTCCGAATGAGGCTAAAACCGTTGTCCACTTTGACACCGTTGAGGCTGGCAAGGCGATAAGCTCTCTCAAGGTGCTCGCCGATAGCAAGTCCTACCCGATAGACCTCACTCTTGATAACGGCATGGTGATGCTGTCAAGTCCTGATGATAAGGGGCGTGCGGTAATGCCAGCCGATATTGAGGGCGAGGTCAATAAGGTGAGACTTGACGGCAAGTATCTTGCCGATGCCTTAAAAGCCTGTAGCGGTATGGTGGACTTGAAGCTCACCGACGGTAAATCGCCAGTCCTGTTTCAGGTTGACGGTTATTTGCTCGTTACCATGCCGATGCTGACCAACGCCGAGAAGCCGAGCACCGAGCCGAAAGCCGAGCCAGCACCCTTGTAGGAGCTAATTTTGGACGAGCAGACCATTTCGGCAATGACATTAATTGGGGCAGGATAATACTCTATACTATAATCATTGCCGGATTAATATTATTCCTGAATTGGCTTAATCCGATAATTGAATCGTCAAGTACTATTCAAATACCAATGGTTACAAATTAGAAAGCCCTGGAGTCCGTAACATGACAGAACCGATGATTCCCCTAAGTCATTTCCGAAGACAAGTCCAACAGTTTGATCCTGTAGAAGTCGTTCTGAAGTGTGCAGCGACTAGCCGGTACATGGACAAGGATAATAAAACTCTTCATCACGAGCCTTTTAAGGACACCATCGCCGGGTTTCCTCGAACAAGATATGCATTAGTCACCCATCATGGGTTGGCCTCTGTCGTACATGTAGCTATCAAGAACTATCGTACTGCCAGAGGGAAGCCTGTACCCGCCAAAGAAGTTATGGCTCTAGCGAATAACTGGAATAATGTGGAGGACCCTTTTCTGGGGTCCGGGATCATGACTTTGGTTCGTATTGCCTACGAGCAGTTTCCTTACCAAGAGCAGATGGATGACCTTATTCCCAGATATTTAACGATCTTGACGGAAACTAGTCCATCCGAACCTTCATTAGACATACAAGGCACCTTCCAGCGCAGGACGGGGCTTAGTATAGAAGAATTCATCAAGATTGGAGTGGCATTCTACTCCGGGGCGCTTCACTATACTTCATTTACCAGGAGTTTTCTAGAAGGAACTAAGATAGAAAAGCTCAAACCGTTGTTAACGTCAGAAAAGATCGATGCCTTTCTCGAGATCGCGGCTGCCGACTTTCCGACGTTTCGAGAGCTATCTCTACAAGAAGAGAAAGATGCCCCTGGAGCAGGAAAGTGGGTTTTCAACCCCTTGATTAGCCGACCAGTCATCATACTCCCGGACGGGCGTTTCTGCGTGCCCATACTTAGGTTGCTGATCCATCGGGTCACGAAAGGCATCTACTATGACCTACTAGATGCTTTTGCCGACTCTGATCACAATCTTTTTCCTGATTGGTTTGGTCACGCCTTCGAAGAGTATGGTGGAATAATTCTGCGAAAGGTTTTGGATCCTTTAAAGGTCTACTCAGAACCCGCATATGGAAAGCCGGTGAGGCATGGCCCTGACTGGACGGTATTAGAGCAGAAGGTTGGCCTTGCCATAGAATTTCGGTCATCACGTTTGCCGAAGATTGTCCGGACTACAACGGAACGGGACGAAGTGATACACCGCGTAAGCAGCGGATTAGCCCACACAGTCGCACGTTTACCTATTAAGATTAAGGATATACTTGACGGTTCTGCAGGTTTACCAGCATCTGGGGTAAGCGAGATAGTACCGGCTATCGTTACACTGGAGCCTTGGTATCCGGAGGCGCTTACCACCGACCTAATCCGAGCAGAATTGAAAAAGGAAGAGGTTGAGGCACTACGTTTTCAACTGATGTCCATTAGTGACCTAGAGTGGCTGTTAACCTGGGCTCAGCGCGAATATCCAGCCGATGTTCTCAGAGATAAACTTTCCGACCCCGACCTCGACGACATGTCTGTCAGCCAATACCTGCGCAAACGTGCAGATAGTGAGGGCTTATCGTTTCCGCAGCGTATACTCAAAGACAAAGCAGGCGCTTTCTTTGACGAACTTATAGACCATGACCATAAAAGTGAAGAGCGGGAGTTCCAGTAAGTCTCCAAAAACGACCAGCCTAGCGTGTACCTGATATTATTGAATCAGTCGCTGACTAAGGCTCGTTTTTCACGAATGGCCACGGGAAAGTAATTGAAAAGACCCTCCCCGACCAGTTCCTAGAATGTCGGGTAGTTCTAGGTATCGTCCCCTTAAGTGGGGAAGGGGGGACTCGAACCCCCACGCATTGCTGCACTAGATCCTAAGTCTAGCCCGTCTGCCAATTCCGGCACTCCCCCGCATACACTCCCCTGTAATATATCATTTTGTATATCCGGTCTCAAGTTTAGGCAAGCACACATAGACCTGATACATACTTTAACCGACTATTGCAAACATAAAAAAATTTTGATAATATTGACTTACATAGAATATCTAAGTAAACGCCTGAAGACGGGGTGATTTATATGACGACGAGACGTGATTTAATAACGAGTAGTTCCTACTCATTACTGCTGTGTCTGCTGGAAAACCAGCCGATGTACGGGTACCAGATTATCAAGGAGCTGGAAGCCAGGAGCGAGGGTTATTTCAAGTTCAAAGAGGGCACGCTTTACCCGGCGCTGCACCGACTTGAAAAATCAGGCTTACTTTACGGCAAATGGCAAAAACTCCCCAACGGACGGCAACGCCGGTATTACCACATTACGGCCAGGGGTCTGGCCAGACTAGCCGAGGACAGGACCCAGTGGCAGGACTACCTGAATGCCGTTAAATTAATCTTACAGCCCGGACAATCACACCTCTGAGAGGCATATGATGACACCGGAACTAACCGATTATATTGAAAATATCAGGTACACCTCAAAACTCGGTGGGTCGGATGATACCGGGATTATCGGTGAGTTGGAAACGCATATTGAGGATAAACTTCGGGATCTTACGGATGCCGGACTATCCGAAGAGGAAGCTATCCGGGCCTGCCTCGGTGAGATGGGATCGCCTTCCCTGGTAGCCCGTCAGATATACGAAGCCTACAGCCAGGGAAGCTGGAAACAGGTAATGATGGCCTCGCTACCGCACCTGCTTTTCGGGGGCATCTTCACTCTAAACTGGTGGCACCATATCGGCTGGCTGACAGTACTCTTGATACTCATCTGCGGCATTACCATCTACGGCTGGTGTCACGGCAAGCCGAACTGGGTTTTCTCCTGGTTGAGCTATTCACTTTTACCCGTGCTCATTGCCGGCTTACTCCTGCTGTATCTACCCAAGGGTTGGTCACTGATTGTTATCCCTATTTATATCCCACTGGCCGCCTGGTGGTTAATCCATATCCTTAACCAGATTGTAAAAAAGGACTGGCTGTTCAGTTCGGTGATGTTATTACCCATACCGATTATTATCGGGTGGTTTCTTACTATCTCTCCCGACGGCAAACTCACCGAGGCCAGTTTACAGCAGGCTACATTACTGGCTCCCTGGATAGGATTAAGTTTCGTTGTCCTGGCATTAACCATAGCGGCCTTTATCCGTATCCGGCAACGCTGGCTCAGGATAAGCCTGCTAGCTCTATCCGGGATAATTACCCTGACGCTGGTGGCCAATTATACGCAGGGACACCTCAGCACGGCGATGTTCGTCGGCCTGATGCTGGTAATGTGGGGTATCTTTCTGGTGCCTCCCCTGCTGGAGCGCCGCTTAAGACGCCGCGCCGAATTAATTCTTGATAAGAAAAGGACAGCAACTACAAAGATAGATTAAGAAGATTTTTCTGGAGGAAATTAGTGCAGAAAGTCGCCGTAGTAACCGATAGTATTGCCTGCCTGACCAAGGAGTTCGTTGAGCAATACAACATCGGTATCATTCCAATCAATTTTTTCGTCGACGGAAAGCTATATCGAGACTGGGTGGATATCACCCCTTCGAAAGCGTACGAATTATTCCTGAAGGACCCGGATTCCTTTAAGTCGTCGGCTCCTACCCCCGATGAATGCCTCCGGGCTTTTCGTGATGCCAGCCGCATAGCCGAGAGTACACTGTGTATCACCGTTTCCTCCAAACTGAGCGCCGTTTACAATTCCGCCTACAAAGCTAGAGAATTGATACAAACCGAGTTACCCGATTTCAAAATCGAAATACTTGATTCCAAACAAGCCACGCCTTCGGAAGGGATGATAGCTTTAGCCGCCGCCAGAGCCGCCCGGGAAAATAAGGACATGGCGGAGGTACTCGATACTGCTGTGAAAATACAGGAGAAAGTCCACACCTACATATATCTAGATACTCTCAAACATGTTTACCGCTCGGGACGCATCCCCAAGATAGCCTCGCAAATTGGTTCGGTACTCAATATCAAGCCCATCCTGTTCGTGAATGAAACGGTCCAGTTCAACACCGTGGTGAGGAACAGAAAGCAGGGACTGGAACGTATCCTCCAGTTAATGCGAGAAAAAACAGACGGCAAACCAGTGAGGGTGGCCGTGATGCACGCCTACGCACCGGAAGAGGCCGAGATAATCAGGGAGAGGGTCGCCGCCGAATTTAACTGCGTTGAACTATGGGTCACCGAATTCAGTCCGGTAATGGGCTATGCCTGCGGTACCGGCACGGCCGGGGTCGCTTTCTACGTAGAAGAGGGGGAGAGGTAAGTGGCATTACAGATAACGGCAGCTATCATCATCGGATATATCCTGGGCTCGATTCCTTTTGCTTATATCATCGCCCGGCTAAAAAGGGGCGTTGATATCCGGGATGTGGGCGGCGGCAACGTCGGCGCCCTGAACGTCTACCGCCAGGTAGGCCCCGTTTACGGACTGGCCGTACTGGCTACCGATATCGGCAAAGGAGCCCTGGCCATTTTAATCGCCGGCTGGCTGGATGTTTCCCTTACCTGGGTCGCTGTGGCCGGTTTTGCCGCTATTATCGGTCATAACTGGCCGGTCTTTCTGAAATTCCGGGGAGGCAAAGGAGCAGCCACCGTCATCGGTGCACTGGTGGCTTTCATGCCGATAGAGACCCTTATTTGCAGCGGTATTGTCATCGTCTTAATCGGGCTTACCAGAAATGTTAGATTAGCCCTTTTCGCCCTGGTTTTCACCCCGCTTTTCGCCTGGATTTTCGATAAAGATATGATATATATCTATTATCCCCTGGGACTCCTCCTCTTTATCGGTATCTATACCCTGATAGGACTCAAGGCCGAACTGGCCAAAGCCGGTACACGGAAGAACCTGTTTATCGATAAGGAATATACCGCCTGGCAGACCAAGAAAAGCGAAGAATAACTTTATGTAAAGATGAAAAACGTTGGCATAGTTACCGATACCACCGCCTGTATTCCCCGGGAATACGTGGAAAAATATAATATATCGATTGTCCCGGTGCAACTGATTATCGATAACAGGACATACCGGGACGGGATAGACATTACTCCGGATGAGTTTTATGCCCTGCTGCGGCAGGCCAAGCAGACCCCCACCACCTCCAGTTCCTCCCCCGCACCGTACCTGGAAGCCTACCAGCAGGCCAGCCGAAACGCCCGGAGTATTATCTGCTTTACCGAACCCGCCAAATTCAGCGCCATGTTTGATGCCGCCAAGATAGCCAGGGAGGTTGCCCGGAATACGCTGCCCGGAATTGCCATAGAAGTTATCGAATGTTCCACCGCCGCGGCCGGACAGGGATTGGTGGCTCTTTATGCCGCCCGGCAGGCCTCTGAAAATAAGTCCCTGGAAGATATCATCGCTAAATCCAGCGAGATTATGTCCCGTGTTAATATATTCGCCGCCCTGGATACCCTGCGTTACCTCGCCAGGAGCGGTCGTGTCCCCCAGGCTGCCGCTATGGTAAATTCGGTGCTTAAAATCAAACCCATATTCACCCTCAACCAGGCCAATCCCCGTACCGTCGCCCTGCCGACAACCACCAGGAGCGCCATGAAACGCATCCTGAAACTGATCGAAAAAGAAGCCTCCGGCCGCAAGCTGCATATCGCCGTGATGCATGCCGATGCCCCGGAAACCGCCCGGGAACTCCAGGAGCAGATTACCACCCAGTTCCAGTGCGAAGAGATTTTCCTCACCGAGTTTACCCCGGTAATGGGCTCCCATACCGGCCCCGGACTTTTCGGCGTGGCTTTTTATACCGAGTCTGCCCCGGATTAACTAGCCAAACCGACTAAAACTCCCTATAATGTAGGATGTGTGAAATGCCCTGATTTTCACATTATAAATTTCTGTGTCATGGCAATGAATTACGTACTTTAAGGGAGTAAGAAAATGGATATACAGGTAGTCACCGGCGATATTACCAGGCTGAAAACCGACGCCATAGTATTAACGGCGTTTTCCGGCATAAAAAACCTGGACGGAGATATCGCGGCGGTAGATAAAGCCCTGGACGGCGCCGTCTCGCGATTGATCGAACAGGGCGTGATAAAAGGCGCGCTGAACGAAATAACCCTGGTGCACAGTTTGGGTAAAATACCGGCCGACCGCGTGGTGGTTATCGGGCTGGGGAAAAGAAAAGACCTGGATACCAACAAGGTCCGCAACGCTTTCGCCGACGTCTGCCGGTATTTAAAGAAAAACAAAGCGGCCGGCTTCGCTACGGTGTTACTTGGCGGCGGCATTAACGGAATATCGCGGGAGAAAGCAGCCCGGGCCATGACCGAAGGAGCCATCCTGGGACTCTATACCTTCAAACGCTACGTCACCAAGAAAGATAAAGATAAGAGTGTTATCGAGCGGTTTATGATAGTCGGCACGGAAAAAGATAAACCAAGACTTGAAAAAGCGATCAATGCCGCTAGAATCATCGCCGAAGCGGCCAACTGGACGCGTGATATCGTCAATGAGCCGGCCAATCACATGACACCCAATGACCTGGCCGGGGCTGCCGGAAAAATGGCCGACGCTTACGGATTGAGTATTGAAGTCTTGGACAAGGAGCAGATAACCAAACTCGGCATGGGCGGACTGCTGGGCGTTGCCCAGGGCAGCCAGCAGCCCCCGAAATTCATCATCGTTAATTATAAAGGAAAAAGGAGCGATGAAATCGACCTCGTTCTGGCCGGCAAGGGCATCACCTTCGATTCCGGCGGCATCTCGATAAAACCCTCCGAGGGCATGGCCGATATGAAGGGCGATATGGCCGGTGCGGCCTCGGTGCTGGGCACTCTGCGGGTTATCGCTCAACTGAAACCCCGGATAAACGTTACCGCCCTGGTCCCCGCCACGGAGAACCTGCCCAGCGGAACCGCCCTCAAGCCGGGCGATATCATCAAGGCGATGAACGGCGAGACTATCGAAGTGCTGAACACGGATGCCGAAGGACGCTTGATACTGGCCGACGCCCTCAGCTACGCCGTGAAAATAAAGGCTAAAGCCATCGTCGATACCGCCACCCTGACCGGCGCCTGCCTGGTAGCCCTGGGTAAGATTTGCACCGGCGTTTTCAGCAACAACCAACCGCTGGCTGACCGCGTACTGGCCGCCGGAAAAGAAGCCGGAGAATATTCCTGGCAAATGCCGATGTACGATGAATACCGGGAACAGCTGAAGAGCGATATCGCCGATATCAAGAACATCGGCAACCGTTACGGCGGCGCCATTACCGCCGCCAAGTTCCTGGCCGATTTCGTGAAGGACACCCCCTGGGTCCATATGGATATCGCCGGCACGGCCGATACTACCACGGAAAAGGGATACCAGGTCAAAGGCGGGACCGGCGTACCGGTAAGAACACTGGTGAACCTGGTACTGAATATGGCAAAATAACATTAAATCACTTTCGAGGAGGACTCAAGATGAAGTTAAAATGGCTGGCACACGCTTCTTTCCTGATTACCGCAGACGACGGCACCCGTATTATCACCGATCCCTACGCCACCGGAGAGGGATTTAAACATGCCGCGATTGACGAAACGGCTGATATTGTTACTGTCAGCCATGAGCACTTCGACCATAATAACACCGATGCGGTCAAGGGAAACCCCCGGGTGGTCAAAGATACCGCCGAGGTGAAGAGCATTTCCTTTAAAGCCATCCCCACCGCCCATGATGAAAAAGGCGGTGATGAACGCGGTGCCAACAACGTCTATTGCTTCCAGGTAGACGGCATCAGGGTTTGTCATATGGGCGACCTCGGGCACCTGCTGACGGATAACCAGGTGGTCGAAATCGGCAAGGTACACGTGCTGCTCGTCCCGGTGGGAGGATTCTTCACCATCGACGCCAGGACCGCCCAGATGGTGGCCGAACAGGTCCGGGCGAGGGTAATCATCCCCATGCACTACAAGACCGACAAGATGAACCTGCCCATTGCCGGTATCGATGAATTCCTCAAAGATAAGGACAACGTAATACGGGTGGACGGCAGCGAGGTGGAATTCACCCGGGCCGAACTCCCCACCAGTCCGCAGATAATGGTCCTCCAGCCTTCTTTATAAAAAATCGAGCGTAATGGAGAATTACTGGGACAGCCGGTACCATAAAGAACAGAAAATCTGGGGCGAGTCGCCCAGCCGGACCGCCCGTTCGGCGCTGGAGTTGTTCCGGCGGAACAATTTTAAAAAGCTGCTGGTGCCCGGCTCGGGATACGGCCGGAATACCCGGCTTTTCTCTTCTGACGGCTTCGAGGTGACCGGCGTCGAGGTATCTAACGTCGCCGTTGAAATGGCCCGCGCGTTCGACCCCCTTTCCAAATTTTACAGCGCTTCGGTACTCGATATGTCGTTCCTGCCCGATACTTACGACGCCGTTTACTGCTTCAACACCCTCCACCTCTTCCTGAAACAAAACCGGAGGACGTGCGTCGACCAGTGCCTGGAGAAAGTTACCGGCGGAGGTCTGCTCTATTTCACCGTTTTCTCGGAAAAAGAGCCGAACTTCGGTAAAGGGCGAGAGGTCGAGGAAAATACCTACGAAAGCAAGCCGGGCCGCCCGGCGCATTACTTCACCGAGGACGATCTGAAAGCCCACTTCACCGGTACGGACATAATCGAGACCGGCCTCGCCGAAGACCACGAAGCCCACGGCGAGGAAGGACCCCATACCCACATCCTCCGGTATATTGTCGCGCGGAAACCGGTCAAGGATTGACATGACCGACGTTAAGGATGTAAACCTGATTATTTTCGATACCGACGGCACGATTGTCCCGTCGCTGGAAATCGTCTATAAAGCTCTCCAGAGGGCTTTCGACTCCCTGGGCTGGAAGTTGAAACAGACCCCCGAAGACATCAATTATTTCATCGGGACAGCCTCCGGCGAGCTGTACAAGTACATAACACCGCCAGAACACTCGCACCGCTGGGAAGAACTCAGGGAAAAATCCCGGCGAGAATTCAGCGCTTTATTTCAAGAATCAGGAAAGACCTTCCCTAAAGTGAAAGAAACCCTGGCCGCGCTACGAAAAAGGGGCTATCACCTGATCCTCTACAGTAACGCCCACCCGCAATACTTCGAAACCGTCATTTCTTCGCTGGACATCAGAGATTATTTCGACTACGCGGAGTGCGTCCACGAGAACAATACTACCAAACCGGAGCTGGTACTCAAGATAAAGGCCATGTTCGGCAACTGCCCGGCCGCTATTGTCGGCGACCGGGATAACGATATCGAGGCCGCCCGGGAGACGGACTCGCTGTCTATCGGTGTTCTCTTCGGCTATGGCGGCAGCGAACCCGAAGAGGCTGATATTACCATCAGCAAGTTTGACGAATTACTGGATATATTCGATAGAAGACTCCCTATATTTGAAGAGATTGAAGAGGAAATCACCCTGCGAAAGAAACCGGGGGAAGCCTTCGTCGTGGGCATCACCGGCATCGACGCCGCCGGTAAAACCCGGTTCGCCATGGATTTTGAACAATACCTGATTTCGCGGGGCTTAAAAACTCAGATGGTTCACCTGGATGATTTCCATAATCCAAAAGCCATCAGATATTCCGGTGAGAATCCGGCCGACAACTATTACAACCTCAGTTTCAACCTGGATAATCTTGTCAACCATTGGCTAATACCACTTCTTAAGCAAGGTGAATATTCCGTCAAACTCACTGTTTTGAACCTGGAAACCGATAAATACGAAACTGAAAAAGAGTATTCCTTCACCCCGGAGACTATCGTGATATTTGAAGGTGTATTTCTCTTCAGAAAAGAGTTGACACCATACATCGACTATACAGTCTTTCTGGATATTCCGTTCGAAGAGAGCCTGGAAAGAGGCAAGGCAAGGGGAGGTATTGCTGAAAAGTACGACTCCAAATACCTGCCGGCTCAGCGGAAATACCTGGCGGAATACCCTCCCCAAAGATATGCCGATATAATAGTAGATAACAGCGACTGGGAATATCCGTCAACCACTAATATACGTTGATACAGCCAGTATTTAAGAGTATCCGCTAGTAATATCGGCCTAGTATGTTACATCTCTATCTCTTTTCCATTTTTTCATGCTCAATAACAACCAATCACTCTCCATTATCGGCCAACTATTGACTATTTGTGGTAGAATACTCTATAGGGGGTAAGGTTCGCACAGATAGGCCTGCAAGTTGGAAATAAGTTGTATCATCCTCGCCGGCGGTAAAAGCATCCGCCTGGGGCATGACAAGGTAATAGAAAGGTTAGGCAATACAACCCTACTGGAAAAGGTAGTATCCCGGGTTGACTCGTTCAGCCAGAAAATCGTTATTGTCACTGCTGAAGGAAAAGCCTTCTCACAACTCGCCGGTAATCCCAAGGTAAAGACAGTATCCGATATTTTCCCCGGATGGGGTTCTCTGGGTGGTATTTATACCGGACTGGTCGAATCGGATTCGTTTCATAATCTCGTCATTGCCGCCGATATGCCTTTTCTGAACCGGGAATTGCTGGCCTACATGATTGGGATAGCCGATGGTTTTGATTATGTTATACCGCGAATCGGGAGTTTTTACGAGCCACTTCACGCCATATATTCGAAGAATTGCATTTCCCCCATTGAAACTATGATTAATCGGGACAGGAGAGTCATCATCGAGCTTTTTGATTACGTGAAAGTAAAGTATGTGGAATCTGAGGAAATCGACCGTTTCGACCCAGAGCATTTGAGTTTCTTCAATATTAACACTAAAAAAGACCTGGAGATGGCCAGAAAGATAGAAAGCGGGACTACTGATTAGATGATAAGCGTTGAAGAGGCACTGTACAAGATACTCCAGGAAGTTGACGTTCTGGATGAGGAGAGAGTCCCAATCCTCGATTCCCTCGGCCAGGTGCTGGCCGAGGACATAAAATCGGATATCAATGTCCCACCCCTCGATAACTCGGCGATGGACGGCTACGCCGTTCTCTCCCGGGATACCGCCGATGCCAGCCGCCGGTCCCCTAATATACTGCGGGTTATCGATACGGTTATGGCCGGCTCTCTCTCATACAAAGAGGTAACCCCAGGCAATGCCGTACGCATTATGACCGGCGCGCCGGTACCGCGGGGCGCCGATGCCGTGGTCCAGTTTGAAAACACCGATGACGAAGAGCGCCGGAAATCGGCGTCCGTGGAACCCGTCCAGGAGATAGGTATCCTCGAGGAAGCCGAAATCGGTCTGAATATCCGGCGGGCGGGCGAAGATATCGCCAGCGGCGCCACCGTCCTGAAAAAGGGAACCGTCATCAGACCCTCTGAGTTGGGGCTGCTGGCCTCGGTAGGACGCGGCCAGGTAAAGGTCATTCGCCGTCCGGTAATAGCCGTCCTGGCTACCGGTGACGAGCTGGTAAATATAGATAAACCCCTGCCGGAAGGCAAGATATACAATAGTAACACTTACAGCATCGCCAGTCTGGTGAAGCGTTACGGGGCCATTCCCAAGATTCTGGGGATTGCCCGGGATAACGAAGAGGACCTAGTGAATAAGCTACGCCAGGCCCAGGACGCCGACATGCTGGTAAGCACCGGCGGCGTGTCCATGGGCGATTATGATATGGTCAAAGATATCCTGGCCCGGGACGGTGAGATGGTCTTCTGGAAAGTCAGGGTAAAACCGGGCAAGCCGTTGGCCTTCGGCAAGATAAAAGCTAACATAAAAAACGGCCAAGCCAGGAGTATCCCGCATCTCGGTCTGCCGGGTAATGTGGTAAGCTGCATGGTCAGCTTCGAACTTTTCGTCAGACCGGCCCTGCTGAAGATGATGGGTAAAACCAACATTACTAAACCCACCGTAGCCGCCATCCTTGAAGACAATGTGAAGAACAACGCTGGAAGGCGGCTTTACGACCGGGCGATTACCGAAAAACGTAATGGCAAATACTACGCCAGGTTGACCGGGCCGCAGGGTTCGGGGATACTCTCCTCCATGGGTCTGGCCAACAGCCTGGTGATTATTCCGGAAGATAAGAAAGAGGTAAGAAAAGGCGAGATAGTCCCGGCAATCATGCTGGACTGGGGTGAAGACGTAGACGTCTAGAGTCAGACATTTTAACAAGATAATGCGTACGATAATATCGATTGTAGGAAAATCCGGGTCCGGCAAGACGACCCTGCTGGAGAAGCTCATCACCGAGCTTAAACAGCGCGGTCACAAGGTAGCCATCGTCAAGCATTCCCACCACGCTTCGGATATTGACACTGCCGATAAAGATACCTGGCGGTTCACCATGGCCGGCAGCGAGCTTTCCGCCCTCAATTCGCTGGACCACCTGGCCATTTACCGGAGAATGGACGAATATTTTGACCCGCAAGATATATCCGATTATATCCTGTGGGACTACGACCTTATCCTAACAGAAGGTTTCAAAAGCAGTAACTTCCCCAAAATAGAGGTGCATCTAAAGGAGCAGGGCGAAGGATTACTCACCGAACCGGACCGTCTGCTGGCGGTAGTGACCGACAAACCGCTGGATATAGACGTACCGCAGTTCTCAAGAGACGATGTAAACAAAATAGCGGACCTGATTGAAAACATACTTCTTTCACAAAAAGAAGTAAATGAACTCGATTTGATCGTTAACGGCAGCCGCGTACCGGTCAATCAGAACCTGAACGATCTGTTGACACGTACCCTCCTGGCTATGGTACCGACCTCGCATAATAGTGGCGAAATCAAGAACTTGCACCTTTCTCTCAGGAGGAGATTTTGATATATAAATCCTCTGAATTTAATTTTAAAGTACCGGCGGTGGTATCCCGGGCACGCCGGGTATTGATAAAACCCACCGCGTCCTATCCCCTGCCATACCCGGTGACCACCAGTCCGGATATGCTGGCCGCCATCATCGCCAGTATCCGGCATGTCAGTGATGCCGATATAATACTGCTTGAAGGCACTCCCGGCGGCGTGCCCACCCGTCCTATCTATCAAGCCCTCGGATATAATTTCCCGCGAGTACTCACGCTTGATGTTAAAGATTGCATCTTCGTCGAGGTGGATAATCCCCTTCCGAAGCCGTTTGCCGTACCGACATTCTGGGTACCCAACGTGTTGCTCTCCAGCGACTATCTGATTACCGTATCGCCACTCAAAACCTATAACGGTTCCGGCAGCTTTTCCATCATGAACCTGCTTTCACTGCTGCCAACCAGCAAATACCACGATGAAACTACCACCGGCTGGGAAAACCTCTACAGCCTGGGAATCGATAAAGTCCTGGCGGACCTTTACTTCACGCTGCCTTTCGACCTGGGAATTGTGGAAGGCAAGAAGAAATTCGCCGTCAGGGAAGATCCCAACGAAGGTGAAGTTGAAGACTTAGATAAGGTATTCATCGGCGAACCGTATGAGGTCGACCGTGAAGTAGCCGATTCGCTCGGACTCAAAATCAGCTATCTTGACCTGATAAAGTCAGCCAAGGTAGAATTAGAGGTCTAAAATAATAATCCCTATCAGGTAGCTACTTGAACGATAAAGAAGAAATACCCGAATATGCCAGTACGCAATGGTATATCTCTATAGACTGGTTTGATGCGAACAATCGGTCGGCAATGATGATGATTAAAGAATACCTGTGCCCTAAATGTGCCGACGAACTGGAACATAAGAAGAAACCCGGCTCACCGGAAGATTTGATCGCCCGTATTCAGAAGTGCTGCTCGAATGCCCCCGGATTTATAAACCAACGAATACCTATCATGGAAAGTGTATTCCGGCTTTTCCTGAGCGGTGGTAATGCCCCTCTCTATCTGGAAGAAATCGGCCGGCAACTGAGTCAATTGCGTGAAGGCGATGCCTACCGTACCTCGCCCGAGGCATTGTATCGCCTGCTTCAAGACGACCGTTACTACGGATTGCAGGAAATAACGGGGTAGTCAATATTCTTTAACTCAGACAATCCTGAAATCGGCGTAATTACCGCTATAATCTGCCCGATTGATTTTATAATCGTCAATACGGGCCGCCGCAGGCCCTATTTTCATCAAATCGATTAGTTTTTCCAGTTGCCGGCTTTCACCCTCTACCATTACTTCCACGGAACCGTTGGCTAGATTACATACATAGCCCACCAGTCCCAATTTCCGGGCGTGCCTAGCCACGTAGGACCGGAAGAAAACTCCCTGCACGCGACCATATATATAGGCATGAAAAGAAGCTAGCTCAGTATTCACCTGCCTCCTCCAACACACCATATACTAAAGCTATTCAACCTCTTCTTTTTTCTTTTTCTTACCGGCCTTGCCAATAACTTCAACCGTCGTCGGCGTTTCCAGGATATCTATCGGGGGTATCTTCTTAGTGTCTTTTTTGGGTTTTTTGGTTTCCCGGTGCTTATAATCCCCTCGTCTTGGCATAATAACACCCCTAAAATATTCTTAAGATATTTTCTGCTCTAGTTTACCAGAGACACATCAAGTCGTAAAGCTCTTTTTACAGCTTCTCCAGAGCTACCCGGGCCGCCGTGGCTTCAGCCTGCTTTTTACTCTTACCCACGCCTCTGCCCTGCACCGAATTACCGATTATTACCTCAACGGTAAACGTCTTAGCGTGATCCGGACCCTCCTCCGCTATCAGGCGATAAACCGGCGCTGCCTGGTCCCGCGACTGAACTACTTCCTGCAATCTGGATTTATAATCCTTGATGTTATTATTACTGAGGACATCCACCATTTCATTTTTGAATAATCGCCGGATGAATTTTCTGGTACCGGCTACACCCTGGTCAAGATAAACCGCGGCAATTACCGCTTCCATGGCGCCGGCCAGATTAGGCTTTTTATCCCGTCCGCCGCTGGATTCTTCGCCCCGGCCCATATAGAGGTAATCCCCGATTTGTATTTTCCGGGCAATATTAGCTAACGTATCACCATTTACCAGCGCTGCCCGGAGCCGCGTCATTTCACCTTCACTGGAACCCGGACACTCCGCATAAAGCTTCTCGGTGATGAAAAACCCCAGAATGGCATCTCCGAGGAATTCAAGCCTTTCATTGTTGCCGGATACTTCCCCGGGATTTTCATTGATGTAGGAACTATGGACCAGAGCCTGCCGCAGCAGGGACGCGTCTTTAAAGGCTATTCCCAGCGTTTTATGTAAACCAGCAATATCAGGCACGGATATACTCCTTTATAAAGATAAAATAGCCTGTTATGGCGGATGTGTCAAATCCTGGTGGAGTCATTGTCTCGGTTTCAGCTTCATGCTATAATTATTCGTCGCTGGGGAGTCGTCTAGTGGTAGGACAGCGGACTCTGGATCCGTAAGCGAAGGTTCGAATCCTTCCTCCCCAGCCAGATAAACGTGGCGCATTCGTCTAGCGGCTAGGACACCGCCCTCTCAAGGCGGAGATCACGGGTTCGAATCCCGTATGCGCTACCAAAGCAAAAACAGCCCCCTGTTTTGAGGCTAATTTCAGCTCAAAAATGCACAACGCTCTGGTGATTTAATAGCCGAGATTAATACATTTCAGAATTTAGGAGCACTAAATCTCGATGAAGGTTTATCTACAAAGGCAATTCAAAATTTCAGACGTGCCTTAAAGATTTCAGAGATGACTGAATCAATAATGGCTCAAGAATCAGTGTATTCAGGATTAGCTATAGCATTCTATCAAGCTGGACGTTTACGCGAAGCTGCGGACTCGTTTAAAAAAGCACGCAATGTCGCAGGACAATTGGGCAATCGCCATGCTAAAGCACGATATACCGCTGACCTCGGGGCCATATTTATCACGGAAAAAGAGCCCAAAGCAGCAGAGCCTTTATTACAAGAGGCATTGGATACCTTCAGATATATTGGAGACAAAGAGTGGGAATATCGAGTTCTCACAAATATGATTAAGACGCATTGGCTAAATGGGGATCGTGAAAAGTCCATGCAAGCTGTCGAACAAGCACTATCGGCTTTGGCACCAAAATCTCATGCTGAAAAAGCAGAGTTGTTTGGCCAAGTTGCACAACTATGGCTTGGAGATGTGGCAGAACTAAAACAAGCGTCCTACTATTTTAAGCGACAGCTTTCTCAAATGAAAAGAATAAATAACATGGAAGCATTGGCACGGCACTCCGCGATAGCTGGTGCTGCGCTTGCTCAGGCAGGCGGATTTAAGCTCTCAATTCCTTTCTATACACGCGCAATCGAAATCTACAGAAGTGCTAACGACGACCATATGATATTCCATACCTTGAATGATCGGGCTATCGCCTATTCTGACCTCGGTCGTTATGAGAAATCAATTGCGGACTTCGAGTTATGCATGGACATTGCTGAAAAACATGAGGACCGCGTTATGCGGCTTCAGACTTTGCTAAATTGGGGTGAGACAACTCGCCGAAAAGGTGATGTACGAGGAGCTATATCCAAGCTAAATAAAGCTATACTACTTTCACGTAGATTGGCAGACCGTGAGTCTGAAGCCGAATCCTTAGCTAATTTGGGAATTGCGTTATCTGATGCTAAGCGATGGAAAGATGCCCAATCTACATTCCGTTTAGCTAGAGATTTGGCGCACTCTATTAAGCAACCTTCGACCGAAGCATCGGCAATCGGTGGACTTGCCGGAGTTGCTTTTTCGCGAGGGAGATTTAAGACTGCCTCAAAATTATATGAAAAAGCTGCACAGTTAAGATCAACTAAAAAAGCTAATCGACAATTCCTCGAAGACCTTGCTGGATTAGTAGAAAGTCTAGCAGCTGCAGGAGTGAAGACTAAAATAGAGCACGAAGCCCAACGTCTAGTCGATGTTGCTCAACAAAATCTTGAGACGGAGTTTGTATCGGAAGCACTTATGAGGGCCGCTCGCTGGTTTCTTAAGCGTAGCGAATTTGAAGAAGCTGTAAGCCTATACGCTGTAGGGATTGTTATTACTGGTGTTGGTCCAGAAGATAACATGATTAATCGACTAAGCAAGGCTTGTTTGATGATGGTATTTCATTTCCAGATGGAAGCTAGTGGTAATGAGAAGTTGTACGAGCAGGTTGTTCAACAACTTAATAATTCTTATAAAGGTATAGGGGAACATTTACGCGAGCTAATCAATCTGGCTCGTCAGCATGCCATTGAGTTTGATAATTCTCAGCAATGAACAATAAAACGTTCATGTTCGATATCATGGTATCAGTTGGCATATTGCCATAAACACTAGAACATGGTATAATTTAGGGAAAATGGCAGGTTAGCTAATGAAGACAATAATACGAGAAGGTGGCAGGTTAGTTATTCCATCTGCATATCGGAAAGCTTTGGGGCTCAAACCGGGGGATGAGGTACTCTTGTCGCTTGAAGATGGAGAGATAAGAGTCGTTAGTACGCGCCAAGCTGTGGCACGTGCACAGACACTGGTCAGGCGCTACATCCCTAAAGGCCGCAACCTATCAGAGGAACTGATAAAAGACCGACGGGAAGAGGCGGCTCGTGCCTGAAGCAGTGATAGACGCCTCAGCGTTGCTAGCACTGCTAAACGATGAGCCGGGTGCTGATGTGGTGGCTGAAGCTCTCCCTGAGGGAGTTATTAGCGCCGTCAATCTATCTGAGGTGGTTGCCAAGCTCTGTGCAGCAGGAATGCCGGAAAAAGCGATTCACCAAGCGTTGCAACCGCTCGGGATAGAGATCGTGCCTTTTGATGAGGAACAGGCATACCAGGCAGGGTTACTGCGTACCTCCACGCAAGATTTTGGGATCTCTTTAGGTGACCGGGCATGTTTAAGCCTGGCTAAAAAGCTGGGCATAGATGCTCTCACTGCGGACAGGGCTTGGGCGGGGCTATCGATCGGGACAACGATCAAAGTAATACGCTAGTATTAAGGCGATATTTTCGCGCTTTCCTAACTAATAATGCCGAGAATTATCCGTTTCCCAATTTGAAAGTTATCAGGGGACTTAAGGTTTAGATTATTTGCTGCAAAGTATTTCTATTTTGAGGCATTGTAACCTGGCCTTACTTTTTACGTACTTGTTTACGTAACTTCTTCAATCCGTACTTATTCGCAGCATCTCTACACGCATTTGACAAGGCTCTTGCTAAATCATTAAAAGGCACCGTATACAGGTTCTCTGGAACGCTCTGATTCAAGGACTTATAAATGGACTCAGCAATTGGTGCTAAGGGTTCATTTTTATGACTAATTTTGATGTGTAAATATAACCTGTCCTTGTCGGTACTAAGGTCTATTTTATTTCCACAAATTGGACATTCTACCAGACCAAACGGAGATTCAATATTCATCTTAATTTCTGCCCTGACTAAGTATTCGTATCTGTCTCATCAATAGTCCTCAGTCAATATAATGACCTGGTGCGATTCGTATATGGCAATCAGTACATTCATGAACGTAGTAGATAATTCTACGCTCATTCTTAATCCTATACTTTATACTCTTTTTAGGATACTGTCGCCACCGATGTGGTTTTCCTGTTTGTGGGCATATTGCTTCTTTTCTCATTCTAACTCCTATATTTCCAAGTCCGCTTGAAGCTCATAGCTATGAGCTTTCAAAAAATCCATTACATTCTTAAGATGTTCAT
>DAOUER010000069.1:0-11102 GCA_034430375.1 Dehalococcoidales bacterium | reverse complement strand
GAGGGGCGTTAAGCCCCTCTTCCTTTTCTCCGCCCTCGGGGTAAATCCCTCTCTAACTCTCCCCTTACGAAGGGGAGAGGATGATGGTGCAAACCTGTATATCAACGCTTAAACCCGGTCTGTCTCCCTCCTTCATAAGGAGGGATTAAGGGAGATTTGTCCCCAAAAGGGGCGCAGCCCTTCTTTTCCTTATCGGGTGGGCTCGGGCGGGAAATAATAATCCCGGTTGCGAATAGTGCTGTCATACTGTTAAATTGAATAGTGTCCTATTAATACTAAAGTGAGGTGATTCCATATTATGAATTATTCAGAACCGCCACCGATGACAATTGATAAAACTAAACAATATACCGCCACCATCGAAACAGGGAAGGGAATCCTTGAACTGGAGCTGTTCGGCAGTGATGTCCCGCTAACGGTGAACAATTTCGTGTTTCTGGCCCGGGAAGGATTTTATGATAATACGATATTTCACCGTGTCATCCCCGACTTCATGGCTCAGGCAGGAGACCCCACGGGAACCGGGACGGGTAGCCCCGGATACAGATTTGCCGATGAATTTACCGGTCACACCCACGTCGCCGGAGCGCTATCGATGGCTAATTCCGGCCCGAATACGAATGGTTCCCAGTTTTTCATAACTTATACGCCTCAACCACACCTTAATGGGAAGCACTCTGTATTTGGCCGGCTGGTGAAAGGGATGGAAGTCCTCGAGTCACTTAAAAACGGTGATTCTCTATTACGGATAACTATAGAGGAAAGCTAGTCCTTCGGAACGGTCGTCCGGTGCATTCCGTTTACTTCCTCCTGAGCGGGGTGTTTAAGAGGGGCGCAACCCCTCTTTTCCTTAATGGGTGGGTTGGGTGGGATATAATAATCTAACGGGACAAATAAAACTTGAACATAATCAATCCGATATTATATATTGACGATGGAGTAAGGATTATGGACCGTACCGAAGCCCTGGAATCTATCCGGGAAAACGTCGAGAACGAGAACCTCATCAAGCACATGCTGGCCACCGAAGCTATCATGATTGCCCTGGCCAAGCGCTTCGGGGAAGACGAAGCGGAGTGGGGACTGGCCGGACTGCTACATGATATCGACGTGGAGCTTACCGGAGGCGATATGACCACCCACAGCAAACTCGGCGCCGACCTTGCCCGTGACCTCGGCGCCGGCGAAGCCATCGCCAACGCTATCCTCTGCCACAACGAGACCCACGGCATCACTCCTAAAACCAACCTGGAAAAAGCCCTCTACTGCGCCGACCCATTGACCGGACTGATTACCGCCGCTGTCCTCGTCCGGCCCGATAAAAAGCTAGCCAGCCTGGAAGCGAAGTCGGTGCGCAAGCGGTTCAAGGAAAAGAGCTTTGCCGCCGGCGCCAGCCGCGAACAGATTGCCAAATGCAGTGAAATCGGGCTGGAACTGGATGAGTTTATCGTCATCGGTGTAGAGGCGATGCAGGGGATAGCTCAGGACCTGGGGCTTTAATCAACTCACTGAAAAGGTTGAACCGTCCGCCGTCTTGATGACGTCTATCCGCGTCGGGAAAACATCCTTCAGGTCGGCCATGTGGGTTATCACCAGTATCTTCTCGAAGTCGTACTGGATGGAATTTATCGCCTCGATCAGTTTCTCCATACCAGTACTGTCCTGCGTGCCGAACCCCTCGTCGATAATGAGGGTGGGTAAGGGAGCGCCCGCCCTTCGGGCCAGCAGCCGCGAAAGCGCAATTCTTATCGCAAAGTTGATGCGGAAAGCCTCGCCGCCGCTGAACATCTCGTAGTTCCTTGTGCCCAGTTCATCCGATATGTTGATATCCAGTGTTTCCTGGATGGTTCCCTTCTTGGTTTCTCGCTGTGTCTCGAACTTCACGTGCATGCGGTTGTCGGTCATCCGGCCGAGCAGGCGGTTGGCCTCCGACTCTATTTCGGGGAGGGCTGTTTCGATGAGTAATGCCTGTATTCCCGTCTTGCCGAAAGCCCGGGCGAGTTCCGCGTAGATGCCGGATTCCCTGGCTACCTCCGAAAGCCGGCTCTCCTGTTCGCGTTTTTTAATATCCAGCTGGTCGAGTCGCTCGATTTTCGACTTCATACTGCCGACCGCTTCCTGAGCACGGCTTCGCCGGGCCGCGATTTCTTTGTATTCCGCTTCGGCTGCTTCCGCTTCCCGGGTCAGCTGCGGCAGGCCGGCTAAATCCACCGCCAGGCTTTCGGCCTTTTCTGTTTCCGATTTCAGGCTCTCGTTCATTCTTTGCGCGGACTCCTCCAGTCTGGAGAGGGTTTCCGTCTCCCGGTCGATAAGTCTTTCCGCTTCTTCGAGTTTACGGTTCTCGGCATCGTAAGGTTCCATCCGGCTTAAGGTTTCCCTCACCTCTTCATGCTTTCCGGAGTCGTAGTCGATTTTGCTTAATTCGGTTTCAATCTCTCCCAGGGCGGCCTGCTCGTTAGCTGCGAAATCCCGCCCGGCCAGTCGTTGCTCGAGTTCGTTCAGTATTGTCCGCAGACTGGTTAATCTATCGCCTTCCTTCTCTATTCCATCAATCTCTTTCAGCAGGACGCTTACCTGGCTCCGGGCTTTGGTTTTCTCTTCATCCAGTCTGGCCTCGGCCTGTTTTTTCTCCCGCTGTTTGATATCCAGTTCGGCCGCTTTCTGGCTAAGTTCCACCTGGTTGGTGATGATTTGCTCTGATTTTACCCGTTTTTCCTCGGTGTATTTCTCCCCGATAAGTTTTAAACCTTCCCGGGTCAGTTCCGTTTCACACAATGGGCATTTACCCTCGGTCTGCGACTCTATGAGGTCGAGTTTTTCGGTGAGCTCCCCGATTTCCTTGTCGAGGCGGCTGTTCTCCGATTCCAGGTAATTCACCTGGGTTTGCAGTTCCTTGATTGCCTGCTCCTGCTGCTGCAACGCTGATTCCGGTTCGGAAAGCTCACGGGCTTTCGATTGAGCTTCGTTGAGTTGCTTTTTTAGTTCGGGTATTCTGTTTACCCTGTCCTCCAGGGCCTTGATTTCCCGCTGCACGACGGTATGTTCGGTGGTCAGGTTCTGGCTAGCCTCCTTTATCCGGGCTTCCAGCTGGGTCTTTTGCCTTTCCAGGTTGACCGATTGCCGGAATTTTTTCTCCAGGTCTTCATTAATATTTCTGGCTTGGGCGTACTGTTCATAGCCGGCCAGGACGCCATCGCGGCGGCTGATGACTTTTTGGAAATCTTTGATGCGGGTCTGGTGCTGCGCCGCCTGCTCCTGCCAGCTTTCCAGTTCCCGGCGGTTGTTCGCAATCCGGCTTTCCAGTTCTTCAAGCTGGGACTTTTTAATCTGGAGGGCTTCCTTTTTCTGCCTTATCTCATTAAACACGGCTTCTTTTTCACCGGCGGTTTTTTCAATGCCGGCAAGGTCTTTCTGAGACTGTTCCAGCTCGTTTTCGTAGTCGGGTTTATGAGCCAGGTCTTCATTGATGGCGTCGATAGCGCTTTCCAGTTGCAGCCTTTCGGTTTCCTGGTGACGGGACATTTCCTTGGCGCGCTCTTCGAGGTCGTCATAAATAGAGAGTCCCAGGATATTTCCCAGGATTTCCTTGCGCCTTGAGGGGACCTGCCGGGTGAATTCGTCGGCGTGTCCCTGGCGCAGGTAGGCGCTGTTGATGAACGTATCGTAGTCCATGTGCAGGATAGAGATAATCTTTTCCTGCGTCTGGGCGATGGTGTTGCCGGTGATGGGGTGGTAGCCGTTGCCGTTGCTTATCTGAAGCTCCAGCGAAGGCTGCCCCGGACTTCCACGTTTCCTGGGGCGGGAGCGTTTCCTGATTATCCGGTAGAGCTGCTCGTTAACGGTAAAGTCGAACTCTACTTCCATGTCGGATAGGGTGGTATTAATCAAATCATCATCGCTGCCGGCCCGGGCTTTACCCCAGAGCGCCCAGGTCATGGCGTCGATGATAGCCGATTTCCCGTGCCCGTTATCCCCGGCCAGGCAGGCCAGGTGAATACTGTCGAAGTTCAACGGCGGTACGTCGTTCCGATAGCACATGAAGTTTTTCAGCTTCAGCTTAACCGGTATCATCTTGCCTACTCTTTGATATACTGCTTGCCGGGAACGGTGGTGAAGTGGAAAATGGGGCGGTCCACCCGTTTGAGTACCAACGGGCAGTGTTTCATACCGGCCGGCACGAACAACATGGCGCTCTTGGTAATAACCTGCTTCTCATCTTCCAGCCAGATTTCTATCTCGCCGCCGAGGTCGTGGGGATTAGCGGGGTCGCTGCCGAAAAACCCGATTATCTCGTCGGTGTCGTGTACGTGGGGGACATCCTCCAGCGTGGTGGCGGCTTTAAGGTACCAGGCGGTGTTCATGTGAAAAGCCCCCTCGACCACGTTTTCGTCCAGCCAGAGAATGCGCGTGGCGTATTTAGCGTAGTCGGCCGCGATTTTATGCTTTTCCTCCGGTATTTTCAGCTCGGTTACCACGTATTTCGCGTATCTGGATTCAGTCATTTAACATAATCCCCAGAACGTTTTATTTCCTTTTACTATTCTAGCATCTTCGGGCGGGGATAAAGAAATCCCGCCGCGCCGGAAACCAGCCGGTTTTCACTGATCGGCACATATCTGGTATTTCCTGTTATCTTACTCAGGATATACTCAGGTCTATGTTATCCTTGATGTATTTTGGCGTGACGGAAAAGGCGAGAAACAGGAAAGGCCTGTCGACTCGTCTCACTTTCAAAGGACAGTGCCTCATACCGCTGGGACAGAGGACGAAGCAGCTTTTCTTCAGCATGTATATTTCGTCCTCCAGCCAGAGTTCCACTTCTCCGCCGAGGTCGCTGGGATTATCATAGTCGCACCCGATAAATCCCAGTATCTCGTCGAAATCATGGGTATGGGCCGGTGTGCCCTGGTCCGCCGCCTTCCGGTACCAGGAGCAGATGATGCTGGAAGATCCTTTCATTATCTCGTCTTCCAGCCAGAGAACACGGGTATTTTTATCGTAATAGCCGTGTTCTTCGTCCTTCTGGCGTACCCCTTCGGGTAGCTTCAGTTCTTCGAGGATGTATTTCTTATATTTTCTTTCCGGCATTTTCGTCCTCCTCCATAATTGGCTCAACGTAACCATATTGTAGCACCTTTTGATGGCTATCGTTAATGTTCGCCGTCAAACTTGACTTGCCCTGCCTTAGATGCTATCATTCCAGTGATAATATTGGTAACCCGAAAAAGGGGGTGTTGATGTTAGCTCAAGTTGTCGCAGAACTCCATAGCGTATTCACGCCCGCACGGGTATCCGGCTAAATAACTTTTCTACATCGATAATACCGTGGCCGTTCCGTCGGGAGCGGTTTTTTATATATTATTTTCAATAGACCGCGGGTGTGAAGAGCCGCGGTTTTTCTTTTGGGTTTCAGTAATTACACTCATTTAATAATGGAGGGAAATTGAACATACCTGATTTTTTAACGAGATATTACCAGAAGGGGGAATATCCCTTTATGTCCCTTAATGACCTTCCGCTTGGAGAAGCCAACCGGGTAAAAACCAGATACTGTGAAAAGAATGGAATTGGTGAGTTTTATGCCGAGGACGATTACCTGCGGCACCGGAGAGAGATTGAAGGTTGGATATATCATGAATTAATCAGACTCGGTGGCAAGCCGGTAAATAGTGTCCCGGTATACATGACGTTGGGTGAATCACTGGAAGAAGAATTCGATATTAGACTTGAATTGCAGCAAAATGCGGAAGAAATAAGAATACCCTTAAGTGAAATCGAATTATCAGCGGTCAGTTTTACCTACCCGGATAGCATGTACGAACACATCGTCGATGACGACGGAAACCTGGTATCGGCAGGCCGCACCAACACACCCCGTGTTTATCTTTATGAGGATTTGCCTTCGGTTGCCCGGAAATACAGGATTTTTGAAAACTACAGATTCAATATTGAAGCGCAGGTCTGGGACAGGGAGATGCTACGCCGATATTGGCTTAAAATAAAAGGAGAAAAATAATGAATATTGATAAAGAAAGAATGGCGGAATTACTTAAAAATGACCGTTATCTGCTTTCGGCTAAGTACGACCCCGAATGGGTGCTGCAGGGATGGATGGGCCCCAACGTGCTCTGGCTGACGGAATGGCTTTGCGAGAAGATGGAGTTTAAGCAGGGTATGCGGGTGCTGGACATGGGCTGTGGCAAGGCGTTGAGTTCGGTGTTTCTGGCGCGGGAGTTCGGGGTAGAGGTCTGGGCCAACGACCTCTGGATACCGGCCGCCGAAAACTGGCAGCGTATTAAAGAAGCCGGACTGGAAAAACGGGTATTTCCCATTCATGCCGAAGCCCATGCTCTCCCCTATGCGGAAGAATTCTTTGACGCTATCGTCAGTCTGGACTCATATCAATACTACGGCACCGACGATTTATATCTGGGTTATTTCCGGAAATTCGTTAAACCCGGCGGGCAAATCGGCATCGTTGTGCCGGGACTGATGCAGGACTTTGACGGTCCCGTTCCCGAGCACCTGATGCGTAAACGCTCGGACGGCGGGGTGTTCTGGCAGCCGGATTGTTGGTGCTTTCACACCGCCGCCTGGTGGCGACGGCACTGGGAGAAGACCGGGCTGGTAGACGTTGCAGTAGCTGACGTCCAGCCCGACGGGTGGCGGGACTGGCTGCAGTATGAGAAAGCCTGCAACGAGGCCGGTACGCTCCTCTTCCCCTCCGAGGAGGAAACTCTGGAAGTCGATGGAGGGGAATATCTCGGTTTCGTCAGGTTGGTGGCCAGGAGAAAGCAGGATGAATAAAGATTCTGCGGAGATATTGAGACAACTGGGCTGGGACGACTTCTTTGAGGAGGCATTCCGGCGGCTGGACTCTGAAGAATGGCTGCCGGCCAGGGTCATCAACCAGCAGAAAAGCTCGTATACGGCGCAGGGTGCCATGGGAGAAATAAAGGCCACGGTCGCCGGCCGTCTGCGCTATGCTGCCGGAAGTACCGGTGACTACCCGGTTATAGGCGACTGGGTAGCGATAGCCGTGCCGACCCACGAAAAGAAAGGCGTTATTCAGTCTATCCTGCCCCGGAAAAGCAGCTTCTCGCGGAAGATGCCCGGCGGACCGACGCAGGAACAGGTAGTCGCTGCCAACGTGGATACCGTTTTCCTGGTCAGCGGACTGGACGGGGGCCGGAACTTCAATCTGCGCAGCATCGAACGTTACCTTACCATTGCCGGGGACAGCGGTGCGCAACCTGTAATTGTCCTTAACAAAGCGGATATCTGCAATGATGTCGTTTCATATGTTAATGAGGCTGAACTCGTCGCTTCGGGGGTTCCCGTTCACGCCGTCAGCGCTGTCAGCAAATCGGGGATGGAGTTGTTACATGCTTATACTGCCGAAGGCAGCACCGTAGCCTTACTCGGGCAGTCGGGCGTGGGCAAGTCGGCCATCATTAATGCGCTGCTGGGGGAAGAGCGTCTGCAGATTGGCACGGTCAGGGCGAGTGACCGGCGGGGACGGCATACCACCACCCACCGCGAATTGATTCTCCTCCCCGGGGGCGGGGTGGTTATCGATACGCCCGGCATGCGTGAGATTCAACTCTGGGGTGAGGAAAGTGCTCTCGATGACGCTTTCGAGGATATCGACAGTATTGCTATCGGCTGCCGTTTTTCGGACTGCCGTCACGACAGCGAGCCGGGCTGCGCCGTCAGGGAGGCTATTGAAAATGGCATTATCGATGAAACCCGTTTTCAAAGCTACCAGCGACTAAAACGGGAGTTAAAATATTTGGCGGCACGCCGTGACGATCGTGTCCGCCTCGAGGAAAAGGAAAGGTGGAAGAAAATATCGCAGTGGGCTAAGCGGCTCAGGAAGAAATAGTAGACAGAAATTAATATCCAAATCTTGTTAATTCACTGAATAGTCTTATTGCGTAGTTATCCGTCATGGCTGCAATATATTCAATAACAGACTTTTTGTATTGTTTTTTATCTCGTATGTTATATATCTTTCTATTAATATAGTTTTTCTCAGCTTTTTCTTCTAAACCTAAGTCTGTGTATTTGTATATCCATCGGTGGAAATTATCTCTCAATAAAGTATAATTTTCGAGTGATTCATCGATACTTTCAAGTGTCAAATCCTTCTTATAAATGCCTGATAATATATCAAAAATAGATTCTAATATCAGTTTAATTCTAGCTTTACTATAATCTAATCTTGGGCTTTTATATATTAAAGTCTGGCTAACTTTTTTAAGATTCAACATTAAATTATAATGCCATTCGGAAAGAGAGATGCCATGTTGGGGAGTACTGTGTCTGATGAGGTTGGTTACAAAGCTATGAATTAGAATTGTGTTATTAATGATTCCTGAAGTATGAAACACTTTATTACGTTTAAAGTTTGGAAAAACATTTCGCAATTTGTCTAAAAAATCATCTCTTGATATGATTTTTAAACTTAGTGCATCCTCTATATCGCGGCCTAGATACGCTATTTTATCTGCTATTTTTACAACGCAGGCCTCCCAAGTGATTGGCTGAATTTCCCCAGGCTTTTTTATACTATTCAAGTTAATAATATCTGTTCTTGGTGCTATTTCTTTTTCATCATATTCACCACAGTGGCATATAAGACCGTCTCGTACAGCGTAGGTTAAATTGAGGTTTTGATATTGATCATTTTCATCACGTATTACCTCAATATTGTCAGCAAACCATAAACTATTTTTCTCATGCCAGAAGCTTTGACGTGTTTCTTTTTCAGATATTTCGCGTAGGATTTTTTCTCCATCATGCCCGAAAGGGGTATGTCCGATATCGTGGCCTATAGCTATAGCGTTCGTAAGGTCGGTATTTAAACCAAGAGCTTTAGATATCGTGTTGCTTATTGCGGTTACGTGATTTACATGCTCTATTCTGGTACATATATGGTCGTTATCAGGAGCAAAAAAAACTTGTGTTTTGTGCTTCAATCGTCTGTAGGCTAAACAGTGTAAGATCCTGTTATAATCTCGTACGAAATCGTTTCGTGTATCATCTTTTCTACCATAAAGTGGGTACTCACGCTTAGTGAGCATTTTATCGTAGTTATTTGCTGCTTCTTTTTCAAATAATTCCAATTTAAGCATTTTATGATATTATCACACTTTCCATAATGTATAGCAAGGTTATAAAACAGTACTTTAGTCACTTGACCTTTAAAATAAGTATTCTTTACAATGAAACTGTCATGTTTGAAGTCCTCAGTGAAAAGCTGGGTAATGTCTTTCGGCGGCTGGGCAACCGCGGCAAACTCACCGAAAAGGATATAGAAGAAGCCCTGCGGGAGGTGCGCCTGGCGCTGCTGGAAGCGGACGTTAATTTCAAAGTGGTCAAGGATTTTACCACCCGCGTCAAGGAACGATCCGTCGGCAAAGAGGTCATGGAGAGTCTTACCCCCGCCCAGCAGATTATCAAAATCGTCAATGAAGAACTCATCGCCACTCTCGGCGAAGAAGAGTCGAGTAAGCTGACAGCTTCCTCCCAACCGCCCACCGTTATCATGATGGTGGGACTCCAGGGCAGCGGCAAGACTACCACCGCGGCTAAGCTGGCCTACCAGCTGAAGCATTCCGGACAAACGCCCTTACTGGTCGCGGCGGATAACCGGCGTCCGGCCGCTATTGAGCAGCTGGTTACCCTGGGGCAACAACTCGATGTTGCCGTTTATAGTGAGGATCCTAAAGAATCGAGTAAAGATATCAGTAACCATGCCATGTCGCAGGCTAAAAAGATAGCGGCCACCCATATCATTATCGATACCGCCGGCCGACTGCACATCGACGAGGAACTGATGGCGGAGCTGGTGCAGGTGAAGAAAGTCGTCAAGCCCCACGAGGTGATACTGGTGGTTGACGCCATGACCGGGCAGGACGCCGTCAAAGTCGCCGAAGAATTCAACGCCAAAGTGGATATCACCGGGCTGATACTGACCAAGATGGACGGTGATGCCCGCGGCGGCGCCGCGCTGTCAATACGCTGGATAACCGGCGTGCCCATCAAGTATATCGGCATCGGCGAGAAGGTGGACGCCCTGGAAGTCTACCACCCCGATCGCCTGGCTTCGCGGATTTTGGGCATGGGGGATGTCCTCACGTTTATCGAAAAGGCCGAAAAGACCCTCGATGAAGAGAAAGCCCTCGAGTTGCAGAAAAAGGTCAGAACGGCGACGTTTAACCTGGAGGATTTCATGGAGCAGCTCAAAGCCATCAAGAAGATGGGGCCGATCGCCCAGCTGGCGGATATGCTGCCGGGCATGTCGAAAATCGCCAGCAAACTTCCCGACGGCGCTCAGGAGGAGCAGCTAAAAAAGGTCGAGGCTATCGTTCTCTCCATGACGCCGGAGGAAAGACAGAACCCGTCTATCATCGGCGGTAGCCGCCGGCGGCGTATCGCCAACGGCAGCGGTACCCACACCAGCGATATCAATAAATTACTCAGTCAATTTCAGCAGATGCAGAAGCTGATGAAGATGGGCGCCAAGGGTAAGATACCCAAGAACATGATGAACATGTTCGGGGGATAAAAAGGAGGTTCGGACGTTGATGAAAAGCCAGAGATATTTCACCGATGCGGAACTTGAGGAGATGGGCCGGCGGACGCTAGATGTTCTTATCGAGGCCATTGATACCGGAGACAAAGAAAAGGCAAAGGAACTGGCTCAGCGCATGTACAAGGAGTTTAACTACCTCCATGACGGGTATTTCACCTGGGTCACTGGCCTGCAAACGTATATATATGAGAAACTCGGCGTTGACGCCGTTGAAGAAGCCGAGCGCCGTGCCCATACCATCGAGTCGAAGATTGCCTTCATCCCGTCCGGCAAGACCGCCTTCCGCGACCGCGTGATTGATATGCTTGGCGGCCTGCGGGGACACCTGCAACCGATTGAAATCAAAGAGGATGATGAGAAGGTGACCGTCACCATGAAGCCCTGCGGCTCCGGGAAACGGCTCATTCAGAAGGGCGGTTATGAGGTGGGACTGGCCAGGGTCAAGGAACCGCACCGCATCACCTGGGGCATGAAGGACTTTCCGCTGTACTGCGTGCACTGT
>DAOUER010000068.1:0-13132 GCA_034430375.1 Dehalococcoidales bacterium | reverse complement strand
CGACGAGATAAGGCCCCGACGCGGGGACGTTCTCCCGGCCCCGGGTCTTCCAGCCCCCGAAGGGAACCGCCAGGGTGCGTATCAACCCCCGGCCGAAATAATAAACCCAGTGCATTTGATAGTCATTATATCCCGCGGGAAGCAGACAAGACAAACAGGGTGTTTTTTATTAATCCTTCCTCTGCCCCCTCCTTTGGTAAAGGAAGGGGAGTAAAAAGAAATAGGAGATGGCGTCTCTATTGGTAGGTTACTCCCTCCTTACGAAGGAGGGAAAGATTAACTAACAACTAAGATAAACGGTTTGTATAATCATCCTCTCCCCTTCGTAAGGGGAGAGTTAGAGAGAGATTTAAATAAAGGCGGCCCGGGTGGGAAAAGATATTTCAAAGAGGGGGATGAAGTGGGGAAATATTATCTTGGTATCGGACTTCTCCCAGCTTAATCTTTATCTCCGGTAGGGCTTCGGCGGCAGCCCTTTCGCCCAGGTCTATCAGTTCCGGGGTCTTGCTGAACTCACCGGCGGAAATATCGGCGGTGTCCGGCTCGATGACTACGTCGGCTGTTTCCAGACTGCTTTTCGCCAGCGAATAGGTGGTGATGTAGATGGATTGGATCAATACCTGGAAGATATTAGGGGCTTTCTGCACTTTCTTCGGATGGCTAACCGTCTTTTCCATACGACCGGACACGTCCGGATTTACGTTCACGGCAATGATGAAATCAGCGCCCATCTGACGCACCACTTCCACTGGAACCGGAGTCGTCAGGCCGCCGTCGACGAGGTATCTGCCCTCGTGTTTTATCAACGTGAATATACCGGGGATAGAGATACTGGCCCTCAGCGCTCCCGTCACCGAACCGCTGTTCATTATTATTTCTTCGCCGGTATGTATATCGGTGGCCACGCAGGTAAAGGGTATTTGCAGGTCCTTGAATTCGATATTACCACCCAGGAAGGAGGCCAGCAGGCTCTCTAACTTTTTACCTTTGATAAAACCGGTCTTGGGGAAGGAAGGGTCTATCATCGGCGCCCGCTTTTTCCACTTCGGGTCGAGGGCGTACTTTTTCATCAGGTCGGTATCCCGGTGCCGGGCGTACACGGCGCCCATAATCGCGCCGGAACTGGTGCCGGCAATCATATCGATGGGGATGCCCTCTTTATGCAGAACAGAAATAACACCGACATGGGCCAGACCGCGCGCGGCGCCGCCACTCAAAGCCAGCCCGACCTTCTTCCGTTTCACCCCGGGGGAACCCGTCATTCCCACAGTTCCTCGATGTCTTTTTCCGCCTGTTCTTTCCGCGGGGCATTACCGGAGCCGAGGCTGGCGTAATAGCGCTCATTATATTCTACCGGCTGGAAAGCCACCGGCATCGGTACGGCGTGCCCGAAGATAAGCGCCTGTTGTTTCGGGGCCAGGCGGGCCAGCACGGCTTTTAGCTCGTTTTTACCGGAAACTCCGGCCAGGACACTGTCGATATCCTTTTCATTATCGAGGAGACAGGTTATTTTGGTGCCCATCTGAGACATCACTTCCTCGTCGATGCTGCTGGGTCGCTGGTCGATGACCAGCAGGCTGACGTTATACTTGCGCATTTCGCGGGCGATAGTACCGAAGATGGTCTTGCCGGCTGCCTCCGGACCGAGGAACTTATGCGCCTCTTCGATGGTAATCACCAGGGGTTGGGGCAGGGCTGTATTATTAGCACGGGCTTCTTCTGATTTTTGTTGATACCGGGCGTATATCCGACGCGAAAGCATGTTGGCTACCAGCAGGTAAGCGGCGATTTCCCGGTAGCGCCCGAATTCCATGACGACGCTGGTACCGCGTTCTAGCTGGTTTAGGATATTTTTCACAGCGTCCTCGGGGGTCTGCGGCACGACGAAGCCGAGTCGCCGGATGATGCCCAGACCGCGTTTCAGACTCTGGAAAGAGCTTTCGTGGATATTGGCTTCCCGCAGGATTTCGTCGATATCTTCTCTCGGCGTGTCGCCTTCACCAAGGGCCAGGGTCTCCCGGAGCCAGCCTTTCCCGAAGCGCCGAGACAGCTGATAGGCGGCCTCCACGGCTAGGTCGGTGAGGTTCAGCGTCGAACGCAGCACGGCGATATCCTCCGGGGTTATCTCGTCGTAGCCTATCTGTACGGTGAAGTCGGTGGGGACTTTACGCCGCGCCGAGTTCTCTTTATCGAGGGTAAAGATGGCTACTTTCGACTGCCCCCACTGCTTGAGTCCCTTGACCTTGCGACGGCTGTCCTCGCTGGAGCCCTCCCAGCCGTATTCGTTGTGCATATCGAAGATGAGATTGACGGCCTGACTTTTCTGCAGCATGCCGATAAGCAGGATGCGGGTGAGGAAGGTCTTGCCCGTGCCGCTCTTTCCGAAGATGCCATTGGAGCGCTTGACAAACTCTTCGAGGTTGAGGCAGAGCTTCGTTTCCATATCCAGCGGATTACCGATATGAAACCTTTGGGAGTCTTCCTTGCCGAAAACGCTTTCGATGTCCTCCTCACTGGCCAGGTTGACCGCCGAGAAATGACCGGGGATGGTTTTCACCGGCTGGGGGCCTTCCAGGATGCTTTCGGCATCGCCGCTGATGGTCAGCATGGGGGTTACGTGTATCGTCCCGAAAGTGCTGGTGCCGGTCAAGACTTCGCGGATAAAGGGGTCGGTGGTATCGGGTGGGGTAATCGTCAGGCGCTGGTCGGTGACGCCGAGAGAGACATCGGTTATCATGCCGAAAAAGCGGCGTTTCTGGCCAGCGATGGTGACATATCGTCCCACCACCATGTCCTCCACCGATATAGGGCTGTCCAGGCGTACTTCGGCGCCTCTCTCCAGTGAAGCTTCGGTGACTATGCCGAGTCGTTGCGTCATGACAGTCTCCCCAGTATAGTTTTCAGTCTATCATATTGGTTGCTGAGCAGGGCGGCCAGCTCTTTACCCGCCGCCACCAGGAAAGCCTGAGGGTTATCCTGCGCCCGGCTCATCTGTCTTAATGCCGCGGCGATAAGCTCCTCGGTGGGGATGGGCAGGGAGGCGTTGGCCAGGATATCCAGGAAGCCGAAAGATTGGCCGAACTCCTTAACTTCGTCGGGTTGACATAAGTATACGAAGGCGTGGATTCGGGCCGGCTGTGCCGGCAGGTAATACCGCAAGCTCTCGCCTTCCCGGCAACCCACCGCTACCGCTTCGAACTCGCTGCGTAATAGCTTGGTCAGCTGGGGACTTGATTTATAGACGTCCTCCTCGGTGGCTTCGTCTTTGCCGCGGGCCAGCGGCTTTCTTCCCGGCTCCAGGCTGGAGGTGGTGGCGTTGTAGACGATGGCGTAGATATCGCCGGTACGCACCAGGCTGCCCAGCGGCGGCAGCGCGTAGAGGTCGTAGGACTGCGCCGTGAACCGGGTGGTTTCGGCTTCGATTACTTCGGCTATTTTATCGTTGTTAATCGTTACTCACCCCTTAAGCGTTCTTGTTCAGGACAAGGGCCTGTATTATCCCGCCCACCATGTCCCAGGTGGCGGACTCCATGTTTCGGTGGAAGCTGTCCAGGTAGGGGAAGATGGCCTCCTGCTCTTCGGGAGAGATCCTGTCCCAGACCTCGCGGAACTGCGCCGGCATGTGTGGGTAGTAGCGTGCTATCTTCTGCCGTATTTCACTGGATTCAGCCATGTTTCCCCTCTCTGTATCTTAAACCCGCCCCTCTTTATCCACCTTCCCCGGGAAAGGGGGAAATAGAGGTTATAGGGGCTCCGTCCCTCAAACTCCCCGTATGCTTATTATAGTACGAATGAGCTTTTATTTCTGCTTGGGTTCGCCCTTTTTACCCTTGTTCTGCTTGGGTTTCTTGACGTTTTTCCTGCCCTTGGTGCCCATTAGACTACCTCCTGATTAATATCTTCTTCTTTATTTTTCTTGAGAGTGGTCGCTCTCCTTTGTTTTTTTACAGGTAAAGATATTTTAACATTCTCCATTTCTCCAAGTGCCGATTCATTTAACATATGGCGAATGGCTCCCACAATATCCTCAGGAGAGACTGCAACCTCTGTTTCTTTCCTTATTTCGCGGCGGATCAAATTTAATGATTGCTCTGATAGTATAACTTTAAGCACATTCTTTGCAGTTAAGACATTCCTCTTTTCCCAAAGTCGTGCTAAACCGTCCTTTTTTAAGTTTTTATAGCCAATAAGAGCGAATTTCTCAGCTAATATAGCAGGGTCATCATTAATGAGATGCCAAGATTCTACGATTTTTGTTTGAGGAGGCTTACCAAAAGTGATGTGGTACAATTTCCAATCCCTGCTATTAGTTAGCAAAACCCATTCGCAACCTATATCAATGGCGTAAGAAGCGGCTTGTCTGATGTGTTTCGATGAAAGGTCAATATTAACCCTTTTTATTTCAATTAAAAATTCAGGTTTAGGAGATTCCCCTTGGTCGATTTGAATGGCTAAGTCGCAATGCACAGTCTCTCCTGCTGTATGAATTGCATATTCGTGAGTAATATGTTCATAGCGGTCGTATCCCATGAGCATCCCAAAGATATCATATATACGTGCACGTGTATCATCCTCATTAGCGTCTTTTTTAGCTATGCTTTCTATCCAATTTCTTGCTTTTAGTATCGTCTTCTTAGTCTCTTTATCCAACTTTTGTTTTACCATGATTTAATCTCCTTTTTCCTTAACTATTTTATTAAGGGGGTAAGGGTGAAAATCATGTATACCCACCTCATCCACACTAATTCTTTATCGTCACTTGCTGGCCCACCGAGCAGTCACGCATGCAGGTGCCGACGAAGGTACAGCCGATAACTTCTTCTTCGCCGGACATATCGATGCACTTAGGCCGGTCGAGGCTGACCGGGATATCTATAAATATTTCGTCGGGATTAATACCCGGGCGGATTGTCAGCGCTCCTTTGGTGCATCTCTGCTGGCACTTGGGGCCGGCATTGCCGCCGCATTTTCCCCGCATACACACTTTCTCGGTGAGCAGGGGGTCCGGCTCCAGGTCGGCCTCGGTGATAACGGAGACATAGCGTACCCTCGGCCCGAACCGAGGGTTGATGACCAGCCCGCTGTACCCGAACTCGCCCAGTCCGGCGCGTACGGCGGCGTGACGCTGTGAGAAAAAGCCCATCAGCGCTTCCATGACCGGGTGACCCAGGCCGGTATGCTCGGCATTAACGGCGGGGAGGGAACGCAGGTCGTGGTTTATCTCCAGGTAGTTGGCCAGCTTGGTAGCGGCAATATTCAGCATCATGTCCTCGACGAAATGCCCCATCTGCATGTAGAAATTCTCCATATTGGCCCTTATTCCCAGCTCCAGCGACATTTCTGTCATCTTCAAGTGGTACTCGTCGTAGTCCACCACCGGGTCGGGTATCCTGATACCGGCGGCGACTACCGACCTGGCTGAGGGGAGCAGGTCCAGCGGACCGTGCCCCGGTGGGGCTCCTTCAAAGCGGTCGATGGAGGCTACCCCGACGATGGTAGCGCCGTAGTCCATCATTAAGTCTTTTACCGATTCGCTGGTTAGTTTGGCCATTTATCACTCCTTAAGTTTTCGGTAAAGGTATTCATACCCATCTTGTCCGCTTGCTGAAGCTTTTAGCCGAACCGGGACTCGGTAGATGCTCGGTAATCATCGACGATTCCACCAGTTCCCAGAAGTTTTCCCTATCTACCCCGGTTACCACCGCCTGCTCGTGGGCCTCGGAAAGCACCACGGGATATCCCTGGCCGCGACGGCACTGGTCGAGTACCAGGCTGTGGGTCAGGTTCAATAGTTCTTCGTTTTGAGCCACCCACTGCGGAATCTCTATCCTGGCTATCTCGTCGTCAACCCTCAGGTAGAAGAAGTTAACCGCGTGGTCGCCGTAGCGTTCTTTAACGATTTTCGAGGGGCTGATGAACAGGGCCGACCTCTCGCCGTCTTCCAGCGTTTCCAGGAACATGTCGCGGTCGCGCACGCCGTTGACCTTTTCACACTCCCGGGAGGTGCAGGTCCGGCAGAGGCGGTCGCTGTCAACGATATCATGGGGGCAGACGGCCACCCGTAGGACGTTGACGACATCGGTGCTGCGCGGAAAGCTGATATAGCTGGCCAGGGCCAGGCGACGGTCTGTATTCAGCTGTTTCATCCGGTCCAGATAGGCTAAAACGCCCTCGACCAGCAGCGCTTCGGTAATGAAATCGGGATAGCCCTCCAGTCCCCAGAGGATAAGAGTCCCATCAAGTAACGCCAGACAGTCGCTGCCGGCCGGGAGGTCGGCGGCCAGTTCGGTAAGATTACGGCATTCCTCTGCCGAGCGCTTGATTCCCAGGATAGTACCTTCTATCACCTGCTTGCGTCCGCCGTCCGGAGGGGAAATCACCAGTTCCGCATCATCGGAATAAAGGCGGGGAGAACTGGCGAGAACGGCGTCCGGCCGGCTGCCGTAGGTAATGACGGCCGACCCCAGATTTATCAGGAAGCACCGGGCGGAATGATGCCGGTCGACATCTACATGCGAGCCGTCACTGCCGATGACCGTGAAGTCGCTGGGAGCAAGTGGTGCCGGATAACGATTATTCAGTCCTTCAACGAGTTCCGCCACGAGCCAGGTCGTGCGACTGGCGGCTATCTTTTTCTTGAGTTTCTCCAGGTCGATTGTCCGGTCACCCAGCGTGTCCACGGCGAAGCGAAGTCGTTGCTGCCGCTCTTCACGACTGTCCCGTAATCCGGCTATCATGGCGATAACCTGGGCGGCCACCTGAGAAAGGTCTAAAGACAACTATCCGATTCTCCTTTGGCCTAAGTATAATCCAACCTAAAAATCAACACAAGCTGTGAAAAGGGGGTGTCTAAGAGGGCTAGGGAGATGGGGTGACCATGAACCCAATAAAGGGGGTGAGGTTTATTACATCATTATCCCGATGCAAATCCACCCCTTATCTGCTATACTTTTCATACATCATGATACGGAGTAGTCATGTCACTCGCTGAAAAAGTCCTGGCTGGAGATGTTCAAGCCGCCGCCCGGTTGATTACGCTGTTGGAGGACAACGCCCCGGAAGCAGACGATGAAATCGACTCCCTTTATCCCCACACCGGTAAAGCGTATCTCATCGGGGTAACCGGGGCGCCCGGCACCGGGAAAAGTACGCTGACGGATAACCTCCTCGGTTATTTCCGGGGACAGGGGAAAAACATCGGGGTGGTGGCTATCGACCCCACCAGCGCCCTTACCGGCGGGGCCATTCTCGGCGATCGTATCCGGATGCAGCGGCATGGCGCAGATAATAAGGTCTTTATCCGCAGTCTGGCCACCCGCGGCTGGTCGGGTGGTTTGGCCAGGGTGGTACTGGGGGCAGTTCATGTCATGGATGCCATGGGTAAAGACATCATTATCATCGAAACGGTGGGTTCGGGGCAGGTTGAACTGGATATTTTCCGCGCCGCGGATACCACGCTGGTCGTCCTGACGCCCGGCAGCGGCGACGATATCCAGATGATGAAAGCCGGCATCCTGGAAGTCGTCGATATATTCGTGGTCAACAAAGCCGATAAAGAAGGGGCTGGCCTTCTTCAAGCCGATATAGAGTCGATGCTGTCGATGGCCGGTAACCGGAGCGACGCCTGGCAGCCGCCGGTAGTGCTGACCGAGGCAATTAACGATAAAGGCACCGGCGAACTGGCCGGGGCTATCAGCGAACATCACGACTACCTCACTTCAGGTAATGGCATAGAGGCAAAGCGCAGAGTCAGGATCCGGCTGGACATCCTGGAGAACCTGGAAGGTGTTTTCAAGGATTTTATATGTAGTATTCAGGATAGCGAGTTGCTGCGAAAACAGGTGGATGATTTATTGCGGGGGAAGAGCGTTCCCCGGCGGGCCGCCGGAAAGATGGCCGGACTTTTAAGCGACTATATAAAGAAACGGGAAAGCGGGAATAAAAATGGACTTTAGCCTCAACGAAGAACAGAAAATGCTGCAATCGATGTTGCGGGAATTTGCTGCGGCGGAACTGGAGCCGGTGGCGGCTGAAATAGACCGTAGTGACGAGTATCCGGCGGAGTCGCTGGAGAAAATTGTCGGGCTGGGATTGATGGGGCTGACCATCCCCAAAGAATATGGGGGTAATGGCGAAGGGCTGGTGGAGCTATGTCTGGCGATTGAAGAACTTTCCCATGCTTCGGCGGCCGTCAGTAACTACCTGCGTATCAGCCTGTCTCTAGCGGTCGTCACGCTCCTGGATTACGGGACGGAAGAACAAAGGCAGCGATACCTGCCGCCGCACGCCCGCGGTGAAAAACTGGCCTGCTTTGCCCTGACCGAGTCCGGAGCCGGTAGCGATATTGCTTCCATAGCTACCACGGCTACCCGGCAAGAGAATGGCTATGTCATTAACGGTACCAAGCTGTTCGTCAGCAACGGCGCCCGGGCGGATATTATTATCCTGTTCGCTACCGTGGATAAATCAAAAAAGCGACAAGGCGTTACCGCTTTTATCGTCGAGAGAGACACACCGGGAATATCCGTCGGCAAACACGAGGACAAGATGGGTATGCGCGGCTGTGAAACGGTGGAGTTGATATTCCAGGACTGTTTTATCCCTGAAGAGAGCCGACTTGGTGACGAGGGACAGGGGTTCAAAATTGCCCTGGAAGCCCTCAACGTCAGCCGGGTGACGGTAGGCGCCGAGGCGGTGGGTATTTCACGGGCGGCCTACGAGGCCGCTTTACAGTATGCCAGGGAACGCCATCAATTCGACCGGCCGATTGCCGATTTCCAGGCTGTGCAGTTCATGCTGGCGGATATGGCCACCCGGATTGATGCCACCCGGCTGTTGACCCATCGCGCCGCCGACCTCTATGACCGTGGTCTGCCGTTTATCAAGGAAGCCGCCATGGCCAAGGTCTTCGGTTCGGAGATGTCACATTTCGTCACCAACAAGGCGCTCCAGATACACGGCGGCTACGGTTACATCAAGGACTATCCCCTGGAACGCTACGTGCGTGATGCCCGGATACTGGAGATATACGAAGGCACCTCGGAGATGATGCGGATGACCATCGCCCGGAGAATCTTGGCCGATACCTAGAATCAGACCAGCAGCGCTTTTTTCAGATTTTCTACCAGGGTGGGTTCCATCCCCTGACGGTAAAAATAGTCCGCTATCGAACCGTATTCCCGCCGCAGCGTTGCCAGGAACAAATCCATCGATTCCGGTGCCGCCAGCATGTGGTATCCCGGCAGATTTCTGTGGATATCCTCCGTAACCGGGTCATTGTCCCAGCGGTCGAGGAATGCTTTCATATGAGGTGCCGTCAGGGTGTAGTCTTCGATGATATCTCTGTCGGTCGCGCCCAGGATGCTGAGAAGGATTGCCGCCAGGACACCCGAGCGGTCTTTGCCGGCGTTGCAGTGGAACACCAGCGGGTGGTTTTCCGGGGCGGCGATGATTTCCAGGGCTTCAATTATCCGCCGGATATAATCCTCATCTCTGATACGATAGAGATAGATCTCTCCCATATTTGAGAAGGTGGAATCTAGATACTGCTCTTTTATCTGGTTGGTTGTATCATCCATAATGACGGTGAGGGGTACGTGGTGGTATCGGATTTCAGCCTCATTAAGGGGCCCGATTCCCGTTTTCTCTACCCTCCGTGAACCCCTGAGGTCGATTACCGAGGTGACGCCGAGTTCGTCACGGAGCCGGGTAATGTCATGTTGGGTCATGTGGTGAATTTCACCACAGCGGAAAATGCGTCGCCAGGCTACGGTGTCGCCGTCTTTAGTCCGGTAGCCGCCGATGTCGCGGCAGTTCAGGATAGCATCGAATTTAATATGTCGGGGATATTGATTCTCCAAACTTATCCAAACCTGACTAAAATGCCGAAGGAATCAGACCAGCAGTGCTTTTCTTAGCTTTTCTATCAAAGTTTGTTCGGCCCCCTGGGTGTATAAATAGTCCGTTATCGTACCGTATTCATGCTGTAGCGTTGTCAGGAACATCTCCATCGATTCCGCCGAGGCTTTCCAGAAAAAAGCGGGTAAATGTTGGGGAAACTCCGCCATCTCGGGGTCATCGTCGAAATCACTGAGAAGCTGTTCCATGTAGGGGCCGGACAGGGTGTAGTCCTCAATAATATCTTCATCGGCCACGCCCAGCGCGGATAAAAGTACCGCGGCCAGAATGCCGGTGCGGTCTTTGCCCACGGCGCAGTGAAACACGAGCGGGTGATTACCCGGTACGGCGATTAACTCCAGCGCTTCGAGGATTCTTTTACCGAATTCAGGACGCTGAACCAGGTGCAGGTAAAACTGTCCCATGTTGGTTATCTTTCCGAACAGGCGGCCTTCCTCCTCGGGGTTCCCGCCGTCGGTCATGAAGGGTATATTGTAATAATTGATCCCGGCCTCGGGAAGCGGAAAGGTTCCTCTCTGGGTTTCCATGTCGCTTCTCAGGTCGAGGACTGAACTAAGAGCGATTTCTTCCGTGAGATGAGAATAATCACCGGCGCTCATCTTAGCCAGGTCACCACTGCGGAAGATGCGCCGCCAGGCTACTATGTAGCCGTCCCGCGTGGGATAACCGCCGATATCCCGGAAATTGATTACCTTATCGAGTTTGATATGACGTGAGTACGGTTGCGTCATTTTCCTCTCAATCGCTCAGACTGAAAACGGGACAGGCGCCTTCGCCGGCGGAATACTTGTCACCGGCAAATACGCGGTGGGACATCGTTACCGACTTCCCGATGAGCTCCATCGAGGTATCCGCGGGGTCGGTACCCTCGAGGTTGCCCATTATCCAGGGGCCTTCTTCCAGCTCCACCATAACAATAGTGTAGGGGGCTTCTTCTTCGCGCCCCTCGGCAGCGACATTCACCGCGGTGAAAGTCCGGATTTTACCATTACCCTTCAGTTCAGTAATTTCCAGGTCGGCACCGGTACACTGCCGGCAGACTATCTTGGGCGGCACGGTAATGGCGCCGCAAGCCCGACACTTCAGTCCCAGCAATCGGCTCTCCTTGAGGGCTTCGTTATAGTCATGGAAAATAAGCTTGTGTTCCATATTACCAGCCTCTTTCGAGAATTATATTGACCAGGGTGCCGCCATCCCCGCCCAGGGTATCGGTCAGGCCGGTTTTTACATTTTCGACCTGCCGCTCCGACTCTACCTCGCCCCGCATCTGCCGGACGATTTCGTAGACCTGCCCCGCGCCGGTAGCCCCGATGGGATGCCCCTTGGACTTGAGCCCGCCGGATGGATTGATGGCTACTTTACCCCCGATATCCGCCTCGCCCCTCTGCCAGGCTTCGCCGGAGGTACCGTAATCGAAGAATCCCAGGCTCTCGGCAGCAATCAGGCTGGCGATGCTGAAACAATCGTGCAGTTCACAAACATCTATATCCTCCGGCTTAAGCCCGGCCATGTCATAGGCTTGCTGCGAGGATACTTCCCGCGCCCTGATTCGGGGCAGGTAATCGCTCTGGTTGGAGAGCGTGCCGCAGGATGCCTGCCCGATGCCGGTAACAAATACCGGCTTATTGGTCAGCTTTTTAGCGGCTTCCTCGGAGGCCAGTATTACGACGGCGGCGCCATCGGAAAACGGACAGCAGTCATGCAGGGTCAGCGGCGTGGCAACCACGAAGCTGCCGAGGACTTTCTCTACGGTCATATCGGCGTTCTTGCCGTAGAACTGACCCTTGGGATTGACGCTGCCGTGCCGGTACGACTGTATGGTTACCCAGGCCATCTGCTCCCGGAGTTTTTGCAGGGGTATTTTATAGGTATCAGCGTAGAGATGGGCGAGCATGGCGAAGACCGCCGGGAAGGTTACCCCGGCCGGGTATTCGTAGTGGGCGTCGCTGAACATGGCGAAGGTACGCGTCGCCAGTCCGGTGCCCATGGTGGCCGCCCTCTCGACACCCCCCGCCAGGACGATATCGTAGTAACCGGAAGCCACCCAGATGAAAGCGTCCCGTACCGCCATGCTGGCCGAAGCGCAAGCTCCCTCGTAACGGTTGGCAGGTACGTAGAGGCAGCCGATGTTCTCGGCGGCGTAGGATTGAATCATGCCCTGCCCCTCCTCGAAATCGGCCAGCGCATTACCCACGAATAAAGCCTTGATATCTTTCGGCGTCAGGTTCGATTCCGTAATGGCTTCGGTCGCGGCTTCGGCGAAGAGTTCCACGCCGGTCTTTTCCTGGGGGCCGCTGAATTTGGTCTGGGCGACGCCCACCACGGCTACTTTTTTCATACCGGACCTCCTGGGCGGATTGAAAGCTGATAGTTCGAGATTTTCAGGCTATACTGATATTCCAGATTAACGTGTTTTCGTAACTGGTGTCAAACCCCTCCCATCGTCCCCGGATTAAGATATCTTTTCCCACCCGCCCGTCATCGCGGCATCTGCGGATTATGCCCGGTAGATATACACACCCACCGCCCAAATTGAGAGGAGTAACCTGCATAGAGGGGTATAGAACATTTCGTATATTTCCCCCCCCTCCTTTAGTAAAGGAATGGAAGCAAACAATTGACAGTCAAATTTGTTATTCACCTTGGCACGGTCGCCGAGTGATATTTCTCAGTAATCTGCATAGGGCTAGGCTTGATGTGGAGCATGTTATGAGACTGGGTGGTTGGGAGAGTCTGGACATAGTGTTGAGATATACCAGGAGTGTGAAGTGGGAGGAGAGTTTGAGGTTGTATCAGGAGATTAAGGGCTGAATGTATAGCTACTTTGTACAATGAGGTAACAAAATAGCGGATTGTTACTTCAATCTGAAATAGATAGGGCAAATGATATCGCGTATTTATACGCAGTTGAGGACAGGCATCCCCATAAATACGTAGTGGGACCGTTCATAGTGACCTTCCCCCATAATTAGTAGCATCACTGTCTAGAGTCCCATCGCTATTTCAGCATACTCCTTTGGGGTACTTCCTTTCAAAGAGCTGTGGGGTCTGACCTCGTTATAGTACTTCCGCCAGTCTTCGATGATTTCACGGGCATGCTTCAGATTCAGAAACCAGTTCGTGTTCAAACACTCGTCCCTTAACCTTCCGTTAAAGCTCTCGGCGAAGGCATTCTCAATCGGTTTACCCGGCCGGATGAAATTCAGCTTTACGC
>DAOUER010000067.1:0-9165 GCA_034430375.1 Dehalococcoidales bacterium | reverse complement strand
GCTTCGAGTACTTTAATCTTCTGATATTCGGCGAACTGCCGGGCGGCCTTACCAAGCCTGGGGATGGTAATAATTACTTTATCGGTGATACCGGCATCATAGGCTGCCGAATCAAACTGCACCACTTCATTGGCGCCGTTACCATCGGAATGACCGCCGATGATGACACGGGCGGCTACCCGGTGCGATGTAATGCCGTCGTCTTTCTGGGCCAGGAGCTCGATGGTTTGTTCCGCTCCGGACCTGCCGGTTACTTTGGCGTCTTCGGTTACCTGGTAGCCTTTCATTTCAAACAGGTGCTTGATGAAGCCTTTAGGGCCGAGTCGGGCCAGTTCAGGCTCTATTTCACTTTCCTTGAGAGTAATATCCTTTTTATCCGTTACCATGGCCGGGAATTCGGACTGGCCGGATAACAGGGCATTAAGCTGTTCCAGCCCGTACACCCTGATTCCCTGCCTCTCCGCGAACTTTTCCGCGTCCGGGGCGAGTCCGGGGACAGCCAGAACGATCTTATGCTTAATGCCGATGTCATATATCTTGCTGTCCAGACTGAAAAGCGAGTCGATGGTAATCGAGTCCTCACCCTGAGCGGCGGCCAGTATGCCTATAGCTACCCGGTGCCTGGCAATCGGGCCGTCCATGGTAGCCAGCATGTCGATGGTATGCGTAGCGCCGGAATTACCCTGGAGTTTGACTGATTCCTGCACCTTGTAACCCAGTTTCTGCAGGTAATCCAGGAACCGCTTTTTTGGCTCGATTTCAAATTCAAGGCGTGACCGGTAGGCCTCGTTTAAACGGTATGAATACAGCCAGACATGATTTAATTCTTCGAGCGTATATATTTTTCCGGTTTTCAGGCAGCGGTAACGGATAGTGGGCAGCGGAAAGACGCTGTGGCAGTCCCGGCAGGTATAACGCAGTCCGGGAGAGCGGTAATCCGTACCTATCAGCTTCAACTCCTTTTTACACTTAGGGCAGATAGTCTTCAATCCCGCCGTAAACTCTTCTTCAAAGCCGACGTGGCCGCAGGTAAAATGCTCGATCATCTTGCCCCGCGAAAGATGAAAAGAATCACAATTAGGGCATCTTTCCACCGGAATCAGCTGTATAAAGCCATCCGGGCTGAGCATGATTCTCTCAAAATCTTCCCTGGTTAAAATGTCCTTTTCCGCCAGGGTTTCCAGGACAGAGCCGGTTATTTTCGCGGATGTTTCCATGATTTCATCGGCTAAGCGGTAGATAAATCCCTCCTGGCTTTCCAGGTTGATTTCGGGTTCAATCCGGATATCGCTGTGACTGAGCAGCCAGCTGATGAGTTTTACCGCCCGGGGATTTTTCCATAAATCGATGGTGCCGGTCTGTACGGTTATTATTTCTTCAACCTCCCGGTGGGCTGCTTCTAAAGCCGGTTCAGATTGTGCTGGTTCCATCTTCTGGGTATCTTTTATCTTCTTCTCTTTCGTTTTACGGTGAAAAATCATGTCAGCTTCTCCTTCTCACGTTGCATACCCCGTAAGGGATACCGATATATTAGAAACCCTGTTTACCGCTGATATTACCGACCCTGCGTACCTGGTAAATATCGGTGGTGCCTAGGGCATTATCCAGCAGAATGTAATCGTAATCCCCCTCGATTTTCTTCGAGAGTTTTTTATTGTAATTGGTCAGTTTGGTTACCCGTACGTTATCTTTGGCCAGAGCTTCTTCCTCCGCCTTATTCAGGAAAGATTTTGATGATAGAATCAGGACGTTACTCACTTGTTTCCGCCTCTCCTTGAAATCAAGCTAATACGGGTTTTTTCTATATACATTTAAAGATTACTTCGTTAAGTGCGTACAAAGCATAAAAATCCGTTAAAAACACATAAACAATGCGTAAATAATTACGCTAACCTACCGTAAATTAACGTTAGTTATATTTAATTCTCAACGGTTTATTTTTACCGTAGTAATAATCCTCTATCGTTATTATCCGGCATATATTACGCATTTACACCTGAAACTTGCATTTCTCTGTAGAATTGCATATATTTATGGATATATATCCGGTCGGACTTTTCAGGGAGGTGCGAGATGCTTGATGAACTCGGACAGAAGATAGTCCAGGAGTTACAGGAAGATGCCCGACAAAGCTATCGTGAAATAGGTAGAAAACTGGAGATATCCGAAGGAACGGTACGAAACCGGGTGAAGAGCATGCTTGGTTCCGGCGCTATCAAGATAAGCGCCGTGGCGAACCCGGAGAAACTGGGACTAGACTTTATGTGCGTCATGGGTATCGAGGTGAAAGTGGGTACCGCCGAAAGTGTTGAAGAGCGTTTGGTGACCAGCCCGAATGTATATTATCTCTCCGGGTGTACCGGTGATATCGATATTATCGGCATATTCCTGTTTTCCGGTCCGGCAGAATTCGACCGGTTCGTGAAGGAAAAAATAGCCGGTATTCCGGAAATAATCAGGACGACTACCTTCGTGGTAATGCATGTTTCCCGGAGCCCCTGGGAGCATAACCTGGATATCAAGGAACTCTGCAAGCAACCATAACCTCTCGTTTTTTAGAGGTATTTCCCGTTTGAGGTGATTCGTTGTCGATAAAAAGCAAACGCCGTCCCAAAGTATTTATCGGGTGGTGGTCGGTTTTATGCATGGGTATCATGTCGGGGCTGGGGCACGGTTTTAATACCTACGGAATATCGGTTTTTTTCAAACCTATTTCTGCGGAACTGGGACTGACCCGCGCGGCTACGTCCTGGGCGCCCGGCATCGGACGGCTGGAAGGCGGCATCACCTCGCCGCTGGTAGGGTGGCTATCCGATAGGTTCGGGCCGAGGTGGATAATAATCCTGGGAATTGCCATTGCCGGTACCGGGATGATCCTGATGAACTACATCACCGAGGCCTGGCAGTATTATGTGGCCTGGGGTGCCCTGATAGGACTCGGACTTAACATCGGGCTGACGGTGGCGGTTGATAAGAATATCACTGACTGGTTTATAAGGCGTCGCGGACTGGCCCAGGGTATAAGATTCGCCCTTGTCGGCGTACTCGGTGTGGTTGTCGTCCAGATGATTACCCCGCTTATCGACGTATGGGGCTGGCGGGGAACCTGTCTGCTCTGGGGCATTATCATGTTCGCCAGCATTCCCCTGGTGTATATGTTAATTAAACCTAAACGTCCGGAATATTACAACCTCCTGCCGGACGGGGCCAGATATGAAATCACTGACGGAGAAGAGGGTAAGGACATGACGGCGCGGGGAGTCGATTACGCTTCGGGTTTTGAAGAGAAGGAATATACGTTTCGGGAAGCCGTTAAGACCGGGACATTCTGGTTGCTGCTGGCTTCTTTTGGCGTCCATAACATCCTTGCCTCGAGTTTTAACCTGCATGCCCATCCGTTTCTGACCGATTTCGGCATGACCGAAGCCGCCGCCAGCGGCATGATGGGGATAATGATATTCTTTACCATCCCCTCGCGGTTCTTCGGGGGATTGATGGCCGACCGCGTTCCCAAGAACCGGCTTCAGCTCCTGCTTACCGCAGCCTTTCTGGCCCAGGTTATAGGATTGAGTACCTTTCTCCTGTTTCAGAATACCCCCTCGGTTTATGTACTCCTGGCCTGTCATGGCCTCAGCTCCGGGGCGGTAACACCGCTGGTTATCCTTATACTGGGTCGGTATTTCGGCAGGAAGGCATTTGGCTCGATACTCGGTACGATTGTGGCTTTCCTAGCGCCGATGGGGTTATTGGCGCCGGTCTACTACGGCTGGGTTTATGATAGTACCAATAGTTATAATAATGCCTTTTTAACCGTCCTGATTCTGGCCGTGGCCGCTACGGCACTGACTTTGCTGGTACGGGCACCCAAACCCCCGGCTGTTGCTGACGGAGAAACCAGATGGTAGGGGAAAATCCCATAATACCGTAAAAAACATCTGAATTATCTTGACATCATGATTCCAGTCTTATATAATAGCAACTGGTTGCAATTACAATGAGTTGTTCTACTGTTCTCAAACAAAAAGGTTTAAAGATGACCCCTCAGCGTCGTCTTATCGTGGAATATATTAACGATAACCGGTCTCATCTTACCGCCGATGAGCTGATTCATTTCCTGGAGACGAGGGCGCCCGGCATCAATAAATCGACCGTTTACCGCACCCTTGATCTTCTGGAGGAGTCGGGCTGCGTGGTAAAAAGCGAAATAGACGGTCATTTTATCTACCACCATGCCGAAGAAGGACACCATCACCACCTCGTCTGCCGCGTCTGCGGTAAAACCCGGGACTGTAATGAGAATATTTTCTCAGGTATCAAGGATACGCTGGTAGAAAAGTATGGTTTTCAGGCCGATTTAAAACACGTAATGATTACCGGGCTCTGTTCCGCTTGCAGGAAGAAGATGTGATAGAACGGATTTGTTTTTTTTCATAGATATTGCAACTAGTTGCATCTGTGCATTAAGAAAAAGGATGGTAAAAGGGAGAAAATGAGGAACATGAGAAAAATTTGTGGTATTTTAGTCGTTATTATTATCGGCATACTGGCCATGTCATCTTTGACCGGCTGTACCGATGAAGCAACCACCGGTCCTGAATTCAAGGTAGTCGCCAGTACGTCCCTGATTACCCAGATAGTCGAACGCATCGGCGGCGACACGGTTAGTGTCGCCAATATTATCCCCCCCGGCCAGTGCCCCGGGCATTTCGATGTTAAACCCGGCGATATCCAGCAGCTGGCCGATGCCGACCTTTTCCTGCTGCACGGCTGGCAGGGTGAGAAGTTCTCCGAGGAGCTTATAGCCACCGCTGATAATGACAACCTCACGGTGATACAGGTCAACGTAACGGTCGGAGAAAATGCCAACTGGATGACGCCGGCGGTGCAATCGGCCGCGGTGGATAAGGTTGCAGATGCCTTGAGCCAGGTGGACGCGGCTAATGCTGCCGCCTACCAGGCCGCCGCCGCCGACTATAAGGCGATAATCACCGCCAAGGAAGTCGAGGTAAAGGACAGACTAGCGGCGATAAGTCCGGCCAACGTCAATGTTCTCTGCGCCGACCAGCAGGCGGGATTTGTCGGCTGGGCGGGATTTAATATCGTCGGTATTTACGGCCGGCCGGATACATTAACACCGCAGGTGGTACAGGACCTGGTTGATTTGGGCAGAAGTGAAAATGTGGCCCTGGTGATTGATAATATGCAGAGCGGCGTCGACGCCGGTGCCGGAGTCGCCGAGGACCTGGGATGCGCGCAGTTGACTCTTTCAAATTTCCCGGGCGGCTATGAAAACACCGCTACCTGGGAAGATACCATCGATTATAATGTTGAACTGCTCATAAAAGCGCTTTCGGAGTAAAGTAAGCGATGAAAGATTCGATTATCAGTATAAAAGATGCCGTCGTTTCCTACCGCGAGGATGTTGCTCTAAGGGGAGTATCTCTCGAAGTACAACCGCGCGAATTCATCGGCATCGTCGGGCCCAACGGCGCGGGTAAGACCACCATACTTACCGTATTGAACGGCATCGGAAAGCTGCGTCACGGTCAGGTCCGTGTGCTGGGTCAGTTAATCGGGAACGGCAACGGCAACGGCCATTCTTTAAGAAAACGGGTGGGCTACGTAGCCCAGGCGCAGAATATAGACCCCCGGATGCCGGTGAGTGTCCGCGAGGTGGTGATGATGGGTCGCTACGGCACCATGGGAATTTTCCGCCGTCCCGGTAAAGAGGACTGGAAAATAGTCGACGAAATGCTGGAGCTGGTAGGTATGACACATCTTAACTCCCGGCCTATCGGCCATCTGTCCGGCGGTGAGCAGCAGCGCGTGGCTATCGCCCGCTGTCTGGCGCAGAAGCCGGAGATACTGCTCCTTGATGAACCGACCGCTTCACTGGACTGGCGCGCCAAGAGCGATATCCTGGAACTGGTCCGGCTGATACACGATACCCGCGGGTTGACTACCCTCTTCGTGACGCATGACCTGAGTGCCTTACCCTTCGCCTGCGACCGGATATTACTGATGAAGGAGGGTCTTATCTGGAGCGAGGGCACCACGGCTACCCAGCTTACGAATGAAAAACTCGGCGCTCTCTACGATATCCCGGTAGATATTGTCCGGAAACGGCGTGAACAAGAAATAACGGCCTGAGATAGCATTATCGTGGATTTTTCAATTTTCGGCTACCAGTTTATGCAGAACGCCATCCTTACCGGCCTGCTCGGCGGTATCGCCTGCTCTATTATCGGCGTTTTCGTGGTCCTGATGCACATGCCTTTCATCGGGGTATGCATGTCTCACGCCGCCTTTGCCGGGGCCATGCTCGGGTTGTGGCTCGGGTTCGACCCTTTAATCGGGGCTTTTGTCATGAGCCTGGCGGCGGCGGCCATTGTCGGGCCGCTGGCTGACCGAGGTGAGCTTAATCCGGAAACCTCGGTGGGGGTTATCTTTTCGCTGATGCTGGGTCTTTCGTTCCTTTTTATCGGTCTTATGCCGGGCACCAAGTCCAGCGCCCTGGAGATTCTCTGGGGCAGCATCCTCACCAATACGCGCGGCGATATTATCCTGCTGGCTATCGTCGCTGTGGTCATCGTTGGGCTGGTGGTGCTCTTTTTCAAAGAGATACAGGCTACCGTATTTAACCGCGACATGGCCCTTTCGGTGGGTATCCCCGCCACGATAATTCTCTACGGCATCCTCTTCCTCACCGGAGCCACCATCACGGCCACGCTGCGCTCTATCGGGGGGATACTTATCTTCAGCCTTATCCTTAATCCGGCCGCGGCGGCCTACCAGCTTACCTACAGCATGAAGAAAATGTTCCTGCTTTCGGCTTTGTTCGGCGTACTTTCCAGCCTGGTAGGGCTTTTCCTTTCGTATTACTTTAACCTGCCCAGCGGCGCTACTATCGTGGTATCATCCTCGGTTATTTTCCTGCTGGCAGTGGTTTTTTCACCCAAGCGTAAGGTAAAGCGCTGGCAGCAAAAACCCGTACAGGGTATGACATGAGTAAAGACTTTTTTAATACCCGGGCGGCTACCTGGGATGAAAACGTAGCGGAAAAGGATGCCTCCAGGCTGGAGGCAATGCTGGCCCGTATTGATATATCACCCGGCGGGATAGTACTGGACGTGGGTACCGGTACCGGTGTTTTCGTGCCGTATCTGTTGAAAAAGATAGGTGGACAGGGTAAACTTGTTTGCCTGGATTTTGCCGAGAAGATGCTTAATATCGCCAGTGAGAAGAAATACAATGGTAATGTCACCTTTTTATGCGCCGATATCGGGGACTCCGACCTTCCGGACGGCGCTTTTGATGCCGTAGTTTGTTATTCCGTGTTTCCCCACTTTGAAGATAAACCAAAAATTTTGAGCGAAATACACCGGGTTCTCCAGCCGGGTGGTCGCATGTTTATCGCACATACCTCGAGTAGGCAGGTGATTAACGATATTCACCGGAGCCTACCCGAGGTGTGCGGCCACATCTTCCCCGAAAACGAAGAACTACGAATGATGCTGACCGCGGCTGGATTTGAAGATATCATTATTAGCGACGGCACGGAAAGCTATTTTGTGCGTGCCCGAAAGCCCTAATAATACTATTCTATTACACCAGGTTTTTTAAAGCTTCTTTATCGGTGACTACGATGCGGCGGCGTTCCAGCTTGATAGCCCCCGCATCCTCCATGGCTTTCAGTGACCGGTTGACGACTACCCGACTGGTCCCTACCATGGCCGCCAGGTCCTGCTGCGTAAAGAGCGGCAGCAGACTCTTTTCGGCATCGGTCTGCTTTAAAATAAGCCTGGCCAGTCGACTGATAACCTGATCGAAGGAGAGCACCTCCACCAGTGACGAATCACGCCGGACCTTGGTCGCCAGCACCCCGGCAACGTTGATGGCTATTTGGGGGAATCTGGCGAAGAGGGCCTTGATATCCGCCTTCTTTATCGCCAGGAGATAAACCGGGGTCGTGGCCAGCATATCCATCGCTGAATCGCCGCCGTCAAAGGTGGAAACATCGTTCAATGATTCCCCGGTGGAAGCTATGTTCAATATTTGCTCTTTCCCGTTTACGGACCGCTTATATACCTTCACGGCCCCGGAAACGATGAGGTACATGTATTCAGATTCGTCCTCCTCGTGCAGGATGGTCTGCCCCTTTTCAACCTTTTTCTCAAAAGCAATGTACCGCTTCACTACCTCGAGTTCGTCAGCATTCAAACCGGCAAAGTAGTACATCATACCCAGAGTTTTTGTTGTAACCGTCATCTATGATTCCTGTCCTCTTGGCCAATAATGTAAGTAACTCAGGTTATTTTGTCAAACCTGGTATTGTTCTATATCCAAGCATATCCGGATTATTGGCTGGAGCCGGTAGGCAAAAGAGAAGGCACAGCGTTGATAGCTGTGCCTTTATTCCATGCATATTATTATTACCGGTTTAGCCTTCTGAGGCTGAAACCATGGCACCGATTTCGGCGTAGGGTATCTTTACCCTGGGCAGTTCCGGTTTGCCGTTTTCACCCATCTTGATGGCTCCGGTAGGGCAGACAAAGGCGCAGTCTCCGCAGCCGATGCACTCTTCGCCCAGTTCGTAGGCGTAAAAGGGAGCGGCAACTTCTTTATAGATACCGCGGTTGACCAGGCTTATCGCCGATTTGCCGATGATTTCCTGGCAGGCCCGTACGCACAGTCCGCAGAGGATGCAATCGTGGTCGCCGAGGGCGAACCTTGGCTTTTCGACCCCATACTCCTCGGCAAGTTCCTTAATTATCTGGGTGTTGGGGCATCTGGCCAGCAACAGCTCGATAATGCCTTTACGCAGTTTCCGCACTCTCTCCGTCTGCGTTTTTACGATGATGCCTTCCTTGACCGGATACAGGCAGGAGGCAACGAACCGGTAACTCTTGCCTTCGTCTTCGCTGACCTCGACGGTACAGAGCCGGCAGGCACCGTAAGGCCGTACCGAGGGATGGTAACAGAGAGCCGGGATATTGTCGCCGATCCCCGGCTGGCGTTGCAGGGCCTCGTATATCGTCTGCCCGGCCGATACGACGACATCTTTATCATCGACAGAGAAGTGAACGACGCTGTTATCTTCGGCATTGTCTATTTCGACTGTTGTTTCGCTGCTAATCCAGTATTTAGTCATTGTAATCTCCTTCT
>DAOUER010000066.1:0-59286 GCA_034430375.1 Dehalococcoidales bacterium | reverse complement strand
GAGGGGGTTGACTTTTCTTCATATTATTTTAATAATTTAATTATAGAGTATGAATAGACAAGAACTATGATTAGAAATAACTTGAAAAAAGCGTTTGTTGTTTTCATTCTTATCCTCTCCGTTATGTCATTATCACTGTACGGATGTATCGACCTCACAGGGACGACAACAACACCAACCACATTGGAGACCACGTCCCCACCGATTAACCCAACCTGGACACCACCCCCGACAGCGACACTTGACCAGGAGCTTCCCGGCATCGCCGATGTTGTGGCCATGGTGAAACCGGCCGTGGTGGCTATAAACACCGAGGTTGTCAGCCAGAGTATTTTCGGTGATTTTACCCAGGAGGGGGCCGGCTCCGGCTGGATTATCGATAGCAACGGCATCATCGTTACCAATAATCATGTTATCGAAGGGGCTAATGCGATAAGCGTCACCCTGGATGACGGACGTGTTTTTTCGGTAAACCCCGATTCCGTACATACCGATAGCCTTAATGACCTGGCGATATTCAGTATCGAGGCCGATAACTTACCATCTCTCAGTATCGGCAACTCATCCGTTTTAAGGGTCGGCGACTGGGTAATCGCCATCGGGAACGCCCTTGGTCTGGGCATCCGGGCTACGGAGGGTATCGTCAGCCGCCAGGGGGTATCACTCTCGGTCGACCAGAACCAGACCCTTTATAATCTCCTGGAGACGACCGCCGTGATTAATCCGGGCAATAGCGGCGGTCCCCTGGTTAATCTGCGCGGGGAAGTGGTCGGGATTACCAGCGCCAAAGTGGCCCAGATAGGCATTGAAGGTATGGGCTATGCTATCAGCATCGATACCGCCGTACCGATAATCGAGCAACTTGTCACCGACGGCTACGTCACCCGTCCCTGGATGGGGATAAGCCTTACCGCGCTGTCACCCCAGGTGAAAGCCGCCGTGGAAATGGATTCCAGCATCGACTGGGAGATAACCGTTGACCAGGGAATATTGATTGTGCTGGTGTCGCCGGATAGTCCGACCGACCAGGCAGGCTTACAGCCGGGTGACATTATCGTCAGCATGAATGACCAGGACGTTTTTACGGAGGGTGAGTTCATGCGGATACTTCATGAATCAGTAATCGGGCATCCCTTGAAAGTAGAATACTACCGCGGGGATGCCAGTACCACTGTTAATATATTTCCTATCGAAAGCCCGCCGCCGCCCTAGGCTATCCTTCAGCTTTCTTTACCCCCAGCAGCAGCGCGTAGCCGCTTACTTTATACGTGTCCTGTAAATCCACGTCGTCCGGCACGCCGTCCTCAATGCTTACCGCTAGCGTTTCCTGCCTGATATAGTCCGCGAAGGACGACAGTGACTGCGTGATGAAAGCGTCAGCTTCGTAGTAGATATGGATGTGGTCGGCTATCTCGTAGCCGGCGGAGCGCCGCATATTCTGCACGCGGTGCACTATCTCGCGGGCCATGCCCTCGGCTTCCAGCTCCACGGTGATGTACGTGGAAATAGCCACGTTATTATTGCCTTCGCTGACCACCCTGTAGCCGGATTCTTCCTTGCTGGTAACGACATCGGGAGAATCGTATTTCAGTTCTTTAACGTTCAGCTCCTCCAGTACCAGCGGCGTGACGCGTTCCAGAGCGCGTTTTTCCCGGTCCGAACTGACGCCGACATAGATATCCTCCAGCGGCTGTCTTACCTTGATACCGGCCTTACTGCGGGCCGCCCGGCCCAGGCTGCAAATCCTCATCGCCAGCCGGTTATCTTCAGAAAGCTGCGTATCTATTTTATTGTTATCCGCAGTGGGGAAATCCACCAGGTGAACGCTTTCCGGGGCATTGGGGAAGACCGATTTCACCAGGTTTTGATATATTTCTTCGGATAAGAACGGCGTGAAAGGCGCCATCAGCTTGGCCAGCGTTACCAGGCAGTGATAGAGCGTATGGTAGCCCGATAACTTATCGGCATCGTTTTCACTCTTCCAGAAACGCCGCCGACTCCGCCGGACGTACCAGTTAGACAGGCCATCGACAAAGGCCTCTATCTTCCGGCCGGCATCGGTGGGATTATAGTTCTCCAATTCAGAATCGACATCGGCGACAAGCTGGTTCAGTTCGGAAATTATCCAGCGGTCCAGTTCGGCATCCGATGATAAATCGATTTCTTCATCCGGCTGGTATTTATCGATGTTGGCATAGAGGATGAAGAATGAATACACGTTCCACAACGTGGAAAGTAAGCGGCGCGATATCTCGGCTACCAGTTTGGTGTCGAACCGGCGTACGATACCGGGATGCGTTGACGTATAGAAGTACCAGCGCAGGGCGTCGGCGCCGTGCTGCCCGACCACCTCATTAGGGTCGACTACATTGCCTCGGCTCTTGCTCATTTTCTTGCCCTGAGCATCAAGAATCAATTCAAGACAGATACAGTTCTTATAGACCGGACGTTTAAAAAGCAGCGTTGAGATAGCGTGGAGACTGTAGAACCAGCCGCGGGTCTGGTCGACGGCCTCGCAAATGAAGTCGGCCTGGCCTACTTCGTTATCGAAAAGCTCCCGGTTTTCCTGCGGGTAATGCAGCTGAGCGAAAGGCATGGAACCGGAATCAAACCAGCAGTCCATCACCTCGACGGTACGCTGCATTTTCCCGCCGCATTTTTCGCAGGAGAAATTGACTTCATCGAGATAAGGACGATGCAGGTCCAGTGGCTCTTTCAGTCCGGTAAAGTCGGGTTTATCCTTCAACTCTTCCACGCTTCCAACACATTCCAGTCCGCCACATTTTTCACATTGCCATATTGGTACCGGCGTTCCCCAGTAGCGCTCACGGGAAAACGCCCAGTCGATATTATTTTTCAGCCAGTCGCCGAAGCGCCCGTTCTTGATGTGCTCCGGGTACCAGTTTATCGCCTGGTTGCCGTCAATCATGGCGTCTTTTACCGCTGTTGTGCGGATATACCAGGTCTGCTTGGCGTAGTAGAGCAGGGGCGCTTCACACCGCCAGCAAAAGGGATAGGTATGCTTTATCGTGCCGCTGCGGTAGAGTAGTCCCCGCGACTTCAGGTCTTCGATGATATCAGGGTCGGCATCCTTGACGAATTTACCGGCAAAGGAATAGCTACCGGTATTGTTACCCTGCAAATCTACTTGCTGAACGAAATCCAGTCCCCATTCCTTGCCAGCTTCATGGTCGACTTCACCATAAGCGGGTGCGATATGAACGATACCGGTACCTTCATCCATAGTAACGAAATCACCGCTGATAACGCTGTATTTCAATTCTTTCTCAGGTTCCTGCTCCTGTAATGAACCGTCCTCCTGGAACCTTAAACGCTCTACCCCAAAATCATGCGGGTTGAATAATGGCTCATAAGCAACGCCTACCAGCTTTTCGCCCAGTATCTTTTTAACATTTTGATACGTTTCTGAATCAACTACCTCGTCCAGGACAGCCGCCGTCACCAGGTAATCGTTTTCGCTTTCCAGCAAAACATATTCTGCTTCCGGCGCTACAGCCAAAGCGGTGTTGCCCGGAAGTGTCCAGGGTGTGGTCGTCCAGGCCAGGAGATACACCGGTTTATCATCCGGTAGGTCAGCCTGAGCTTTACCAGATACCTTAAGCTTTATGTAAACAGACGGGTCTTCGGTATCCTCCTGGTATCCCTGGGCTACTTCGTGAGCGCTGAGGGTGGTACCGCATCTAGGACAATGCGGCGTTACCTTGTATCCCTGATAAATCAGTCCTTTATCAAATATCTGTTTGATGGCCCACCAGACCGACTCTATATAGGTGTTATCCATGGTCATATAGGCATTTCCCAGGTCCACCCAGTAAGCGATACGCTCGGTAAGCGTATTCCATTCTTCAAGGTATTTAAAGACGCTTTCCCGGCAGCGTTTATTAAATTCCTCCACACCGTATTCTTCAATCTGGTCTTTACCGGTAAAGCCGAGTTGGTGTTCTACCTCCAGTTCTACTGGCAGACCCTGCGTGTCCCATCCGGCGATACGCGGTACATAGTAGCCCCGCATCACTTTATAGCGGACGATAATGTCCTTATAAACCCTGGCCAGGACGTGGTGGATACCCGGGCTGCCGTTGGCAAAGGGCGGTCCTTCGTAGAAAGAAAAGCGCGGTCCTCCCCGGCGGCCTTCGACACTTTTTTCAAAGATTTTGCTTTCCTGCCACCACCTGAGGATGTTCTCCTCCATCTCGGGAAAGCTTACCCGGCTCTGTACCGGTTTAAACATATTAACCCCCCTATATACAAAAAAGCCCCGTCCTAAGGGACGAGACTATAAAGTACCCGCGGTACCACCCTATTTCCCCGAAATACATCGGGACACTCATCAGGAGCACAACATCATACCCCCGTCTCGGTTAACGGTTGACGAAACCGACCAGGCCTACTGACCCCGGTATTTACCGGGACTTTCGGTTGGCAGCTCAGGAGTGATTTTCGGGAAGGAGAACATATCCGCTTTCACCTTACCGGACTCGCTGGTTATTCCCGCTCTTCCTTACTCTTCTCCGTCATCGCCTTTTACAAATAAAGAATAGCATAAAAGTTGAATGAAATCAATAGTTTATGTTAGGTAGCCGGTTTGATAACCACTTTGCGGTTCATTCCCACGCCGGTACTCTCGGTGATAATATCCTTACGTTCGGCTAGAGCCATGTGGACGACTCGCCGCTCGAAAGCCGACATCGGTTCCATACTGAAAGGAATCTTCCGTGTCTTAACCTGGTCGGCCAGGCGGACGGCCAGTGCTCTCAATCCTTCGCAACGCCGCTGTTTATACCCCTCAACATCCAGGACAATGGGTATTCTCGAATCATGCTGCTGCGCCATTATTATCCTGACGATATGCTGTAAAGCCCCCATCGTCTGGCCCCGGCGCCCGATTAATATCCCCAGATCCTCACCTTCTATATTCAGCCCTATCGATGCGGAGGTGCCGTCATCGCTATTAACCGAGAATTCTTCAGAAGGAGTAACCTGGGCTTCCATTTCCATTAATTCCAGAAGCTTTTCCAGAATCTCTCTGGCGGCTTCATACATATCATCCTGAGCTATTATCCGATTCATTATTACTAACACCTTTCTGTAATCGCGTGTAGCTAATAATCGTATCTATCAACCGGGTCTATTTCTTTCTGGGGTGCCTCTGGCGGTCTTTACCCGGGAGATACCGGTTCTTACTGGGCTGCTGCTGAGAATCAGGCATGACAATGTCGGCCCCGACATCATCTGTCGATTTCCTTTCGCCTGCCGCAATGAGGTCGACATACTTTTTATCTTTGCCGTTGCCTTCGGAGGGTTTCCGGCTGAGTCCGCCCCAGCCCGAGAGCCGGTACTGCAGGACAATCCTCACCATACTATTAGATACCCAGTACAGCGGCAGACCGGCCGGGAAGCTTAACGAAATGAGGGTAAATATCATGGGGAACATCCAGAGCATCATCTGGTTCTGCTGTGACTGCTTGGGGTCGGCGCTGGGTGTCTGCGACATCTTCTGCTGCACCCACTGGGATACGCCGACAATTACCGCCAGTATTATGTTCGGCTCAGCCAGGTCCAGCCCGAGAAAACCGCGGCTTAAGGGCAACGCCGCAAAAACACCGCCCCACGGATACAGGTACCTGGACAAGTTCAAAAGGCCTTCCGGCGCTATGGCCATCGTCAGCATAATCGACTGGTAAAGGGCAATCCAGACGGGTAATTGAACAATCATGGTCAGCAGGCAGCCGGCAGGCTTGATGCCGGACTCTTTATACAGCTTCATCTGTTCCTGGGCCAGTTTCTGTTTATCCTTGGCGAATTTTTTTTGTAGTTCAGCCAGCTTGGGCTGCAGGTCCTGCATCTTTTTTGATGAACGAATCTGGCTCAGGGTCATCGGCAGCATACACAGGTTTATAAATATGGTCAGGGTGATTATCGCCAGGCCGAAATTACCGCCGAAAAAGCTGGCGATAACTATCAGGACGTTAATTAACGGTTGCTGAATTATTAGTTCCCAAACATTCACGGATAATTACCTCATGCCCCGCTCTTTAAAGAAATGGGGGGCAAAATCGCGCCCGTATCGGCGTTAATCCTCCGAAGGTCCACATCGGTAGTATGTGCATATATAATGCCGTCGTTTATAGCCAGCGGGCCGTTGATTTTGATCTCCTCAAGAGTGGCCAGCAATCTCTTCTCACCGGAGACGGTATCTATTGAATATATGGAGCCTTCACTGGTGGCAAAGATGATTTTCTCTTCATGGATAACCGGCGAGGCGGCTAATGGACCTTCCAGGTCATACTCACCAATCAAGTTGCCATTGGCCGGGTCCAGGACATATACCTTCCCATCGAGATTTCCGGCGTAGATTTTCCCGTCTAAAATCACCGCTTTACCCCAGAACCAGTTATCACCGGCAAACTGCCATTTCAGATTACCGCTTTCGGCATCCAGGGCATAGAAATTCCTATCGAGTGAGCCGACGTATATCGTCCCGTTGACGATTAGCGGCTGGGCAATGACCGAACCTTCCGTCAGGTATTCCCATTTCTTGGTGCCATCATCTGTATTTACTGCATAAATCTTTTTATTGAAAGAACCGATATATAGAGTCCCGTTGCTTACCGCGGGTATCGACCATATCTTATCTCTATCACTTTCTTCTATCTCCGTAGCAAATGCCCAAATGAAGTCGCCGGTTTCCGCATCCAGTGCGTAAATAATACCCTCGGAATCCCCGACGAAAACCTCATCTTCGGCGACTATAACCCCACCGACAATCGGAAAGAGATAACCATCCCTCGGATATATCCAGCGTATGCCCAGTCCGTCTTTGGTATAGGCATATACCTTGCCGTTATAGCCGGCGATATAAACCAACTCTCCATCGATAACCGGCGTCCCGTAGATGGCCACGTTAGTCCCACCGGTTCCGCAGCCGCCGGTCAACGAGGAGCATCCGAATAGCCCTCCGGAAGTAGCGGGACCCTGTAGCGTCTCCGACCACCGCCGGCTATCATCGGTCATATTAACCGATACCAGTCTGCCTTCTTCGGAACCTACGTAGAGAGTATCACCGGACACCCCACCACCCGACCAGCCGACGGTCCGCAGTCCTTGAATACAGCTTGAGCCGACCATAGCTATGATAATGAGTAATGCCACCAGGATTAATATCCGGTCGGCGTAGCGCGTTTGCTTATCTCTTATTTTCATAAATATCTTTTTTAACGACTCGTTTTATCGGGTACGGGATCATAGCCTCCGGGGTGAAAAGGATGGCACCGGGCAATACGTCGGGCGCCCATGCCTATACCCCGGATAATACCGAATCTCTGGATAGCTTCATACGTATACTGGGAACACGTCGGTGAATACCGGCAGGCCGAGGGCATAACCCGTGATATGGTTACCTGATATAGCTTGATAAGCTCAAGAGCTAATCCCTTCATACTCTCCCGTCAATAATCCGGCTCTAATCAGCAACTCTCTGATCGATTTTTCAACCTGCGCATATTTGGCTTCGGCAACGGCTGCCCGGGCAATAAACACGATATCATATCCCGGCTGTAAATTTATCTTTCTAAATATCTCCCGTATCAAACGTTTGATTCTGTTCCTGGCTACTGCTTTGCCAACATGCCTGCTTACCGATATACCGTACCGGGAATACTCAAGATTATTCGGCAAGACTCGTATTACCAGATCTTTATTCGCCCAGTTACTGCCTCTTCTATAAACCAAATCGTATTGCTCATTTTTGGTTATATACTGCTCTCCCCTCACATCTACCCCATCAAATATTATCTCCGTCTGCTCTTAGACAACGGTTAATCTCTTTCGGCCTTTTAAGCGCCGGTTTTTCAGCACCTGTCTGCCTCCGCGAGAACTCATCCTGGCTCTAAAACCATGCTCGCGTTTCCTGGGTATTTTCTTTGGTTGATAAGTTCTTTTCGGCACCTTATTTCCCCGCTAACTAATAAACCATTATATATAGCTTTTATCTGGATTGAATGAAAGATTTTTTATGAAGAATCAGCTTCTTATACCAATGCCCCCGGTTTTCCGGATATGCTCAGACACATACGGAAGAAGAGCCAGATGGCGCGCTCTCTTGATAGACACCGCCAAGCGTCTCTGGTGCCTGGCGCAAGCTCCGCTTTTCCGGCGGGGGGTGATTTTCCCTCTATCCGAAATATAAGGCCGTAATAAAGACGGATCCTTATAGTCAATTACTTCAATTTTATCGCGACAAAATACACATACCCGACGCTTGGGTATGTATTTCGACCTTCCCGGTCTCCGGCTCCGGTATTCTCTGTTTTGTACCATCCTGTCCTCTGTCCTATCCCGTATTAATCAAAAGGGAGGTCTTCCGGTTCCAGTTCGGCAATACCGCCCTCTTCAATCCGTTCTTCTGTTTTTTCATCGCCGAATGGAGTGGCCCCTCTTTTCTCCAGAAAGATAACTCTACCGGCAACAACCTCCATACGTGTATGCTGCTGTCCGTCCTGTCCTTCCCAACTCCTAGTATGAATCCTGCCTTCAACATAGACCAGACGACCCTTGGCCAGAAACTGGTTGCACTGCTCGGCCAATCTGTTCCAGGCTACTACGTTGAACCATTCTGTCTCCTGCCGTCTCTCTCCCTCGGACGAAGTATACAGCCAGTTGGTAGCTACCGAAAAAGAAGTTACCGGCTTACCGTTGGGAGTAAAACGCATTTCCGGTTCGTTACCGATATTTCCAATGATCGTCAACTTATTCAGACTGGGCATTACCTCTGCACCTCCCCAATACGTCTCAGGAGTCGGAGAAATCAATTACTCTTAATCACTCAACTTGATTAATAAATGCCGCAGAACGTCCTCAGAAATTCTCAGGCTAGCTTCAAGTTGCTTACATTTCGTCGGACTCATCGAGAACCTGGTTAATACGTAGTTGCCTTCTAAAAAGTGCCTGATAGGATAAGCCAGTTTTTTCTTGCCCCATTTTTCAACTTCAGAGACGGTCCCGTTGTTCCCGGTAATGAACTGGCTGATTCCTTCTATTCTGGCCTCAAGCTCCGCTTCCTCAGTCTCCGGTCTGATAATATATACCAGCTCGTAATCCTGTGGTTTTCTATCGGTAACAACCGTTTCTTGTTTCTTCTTTGCTGCCATATATTTTCCTGTGTAATTTTACGCTATTATACCATAATACCTAAGTATAAACAACAAATCATACTCCTTTCGCCGGTAACTGTAGTAATGCCAATCACGCGTAGCGGTAATCGAGAAAATACCCTGTCTATCTTGACATGGTGCCTACCCTTTGCTAGACTCTACTAGTAGCTACCTTTAGAAACGATACTCCAGTGCTAACCGGGTAGTTAAGCAGGATTGCGGCCCCGTGGTGTAGCGGTCTAACATGCCACCCTGTCACGGTGGAGATCGGGGGTTCAAATCCCCCCGGGGTCGCCAGCTTCAATTTCACCGATTCAAAAATGGCGTGTTAACGTATCAAAAATTTTACTGTATATTACTGAACCAGATTACGCGGCGGCGTTTCGCCTTTTTTTAAACATTCCAGAATCTTGAGAAAAATTGATTTAGCTGGAATAAAGAGGGTAGAATCGGGTACGGCATGTCTTCAGATTTCTTAGTTGATTTACCGCAAAAGGCTGGCAACTACCGGTGGTTTATCCTGGGATTGACCACTATCACCGGAACACTGGTAGTGGCTATGCCGTTTTCCTGCATGCCCGTCCTTTTTCAGGAAATGTCCGACGACCTCGGTCTCAGCCTGGTCCAGGTCGGGTCGATATGGGGCATTGCCAGCCTGGCCGGTATCTTTGTGAGTATTATTGCCGGGCTGATAAGCGACCGGTTCGGTATAAAACTCGTCCTGAGCATCTTTTGTATCCTGGCGGGAGTAACGGGGGCGTTGAGGGGTGTATCGGACAGCTATTTCACCCTGGCCTTAACTGTGTTTTTAAACGGAGTCGTCAGGTTAATTCTCCCGGTGGCGGTGACTAAAACAGTCGGTTTATGGTTCAGGGGTAAAAATCTGGGCCTGGCCATGGGGATATCGGCTATGGGTATGGGACTGGGACTGATGCTGGGGCCGATGGTCAGTGCCACCATATTATCTCCATCTTTAGACGGATGGAGAAATGTGATGTATTTCTACGGGGCTATCTCGGCCGGCGTGGGGGTGCTCTGGCTGTTCTTCGGTAGAGATCCACAACAGCATAGCCTGGCTTCCTCCGATTCAGCCGCCGTGCCGTTCAGGCAGGCACTCTCCAGGCTAGTCCACCTCAAAGGACTGTGGCTGATAGGCTTAATGCTACTTTTCCGGGGCGCCGGACTGATGGGAATGACGGGATACTTACCCCTGTATTTACGGGAGGAACTGGGATGGGAAATCGCCGCCTCTGACGGCACCCTAGCTGCCTTCTACGGCATTAGTACGCTTTGCGTCGTGCCGCTGGCCTATTTATCCGACAGGATAGGTTTTCGGAAGCCTATACTATATCTGGGCGCAATCATGACGATAATATCACTGGGTATTCTGCCGTTGGTTGATGGCTGGGTGATCTGGGCTTTGATGCTGGTGTCCGGTATTTTCATGGATGGATTCATGTCAATAACGATTACTACCTTACTGGAAACAAAAGGAGTCGGCGCGGTCTTTTCCGGGACAGCCCTGGGGATGGTCTTTACCATCGCCCATATTGGCAGTGTCGTCTCACCACCACTGGGTAATAGCCTGGCCGCTATTACCGCCGGTGCGCCTTTCTTCTTCTGGGCATCCCTTTCGGTTATCGCCCTTATCGCTCTGGCTTTCATCAGGGAAACGGGCTGGCGAAACACTAATAATCTAAACCCGGGACAGCCAATTTTGACATCGCAGGTTTAAATATGCCAAAATCTGGATATAATTCAGTCAACCAAAAATCAATATTATGAATCAATTGGAGGAAAGACATGGCAAATGGTTTCATGGGAAAGATTCTGTGGGTGGATCTTTCTAAAAAAGAACTAAAGGAAGAACCACTTGACGAAAAAACGGGGCGAGACTTCCTGGGCGGCTACGGGCTGGGCGCGCGGATTCTATTCAGCCGTCAGAAAGCCGGAGTTGACCCGTTGGGGCCGGAAGCGATTCTGGGCATTACCACGGGTGTCCTGACCGGCACCGATGCTTTGGGCGGTTCCCGCTACGTCATGGTGGGTAAATCACCACTTACCGGAGGCTGGGGAGACGCCAACTCGGGTGGCAATGTCGGGCCTTTCCTGAAATTCGCCGGTTATGACGCTGTTTTCTTCACCGGCATTGCGGATAAGCCCGTCTATCTCTACATCAACAACGGTAAGGCCGAGTTGAAGAACGCCGCCGGCATCTGGGGTAAGGATACCTTCGAGGTACAGGACATCCTGCGCGATGAGTACGGCAAAGACCTGGAAATTGCCTGCATTGGGCCTTCCGGCGAGAAGGTAGCCCTGGTAGCCGCTGTCATGAACAACAAGGGCAGAGCGGCCGCCCGTTCCGGACTGGGCGCCGTAATGGGTTCCAAGAAGCTCAAGGCCATCGCCGTACAGGGTAATATCAAGGTGCCTGTAGCCGACGCGGAAAAATCAGCGGCGATGAGAAAAAAGCACCTGGATAACATGGGCCCTAACGTCAAATTCATGAGGGAATTCGGAACACCCTTCCTTTTTAATATGTGTTGCGAAACTGACGATGCTCCCGCCAAGAACTGGGCCGGAGCCGCCGTCGTCGACTTTAAAGAATACGCCGACATCGGTGCTGAAAACGTGAAAAAACACCAGGTCAGGAATTACGCTTGCTGGCATTGCCCGATAGGTTGCGGCGGTATCGTGAAGGGCAGCGACGGTGAATATAAATATGAAGACGGTGCTCATAAGCCGGAATACGAGACACTGGCCATGTTCGGCAGCAATTGCTTGAACAACAATCTTGAATCGATTATCAAGGCCAACGACATCTGTAATCGCAACGGACTCGATACCATATCCACCGGAGCTGCCATAGCATTCGCGCTCGAGTGCTATGAAAACGGCCTTATCACCAAGGAAGATACCGGCGGAATCGACCTGAAATGGGGCGATGATAAAGCTATTATCGCCATGACCGAAAAGATGGCCAAGCGTGAAGGCCTCGGCGATATTCTGGCCGACGGTGTTAAGGTAGCTGCCGAAAAAATAGGCAAAGGATCCGAGAAATACGCCATGCACGCCGGCGGACAGGAATTCCCGGCCCATGACGCTCGTGGTGGACCGCACTTCGGTATCGGCTACGGTGCCGAACCGACTCCGTCCCGTCATACCCAGGGCGGCGAAGGTCCCCTACCCGCCGGAGCGTTACCGGAATACGACCACGCTTCGTTCAAGGGGCGCGGCAAGCCACACATGATTGGTGCCACTATTACAGAAGCGTACAACGCTGCCGGTGTCTGCATGATTGTTATCGGGGACGGCTACGGCCATATCAATGATTTCGTGGAAGCCCTCCAGACCATTACCGGCTGGGATATAGATTTAGAGGAGATAAAGAAGACCGGCCACAGAATCGTTACCATGCGCCAGGCCTTCAACGCACGCGAGGGTATCAATACTCCCTGGAAATTCCCGGACAGGATGATGGGAATTCCCCCCAAGACAGAAGGCCCCCGTGCCGGTATTACGCTCAACGCCGACGACATGTTCAACGAATATTATCAGGAACTCGGCTGGGACATTAAAACGGGTAAACCGAGTGAGAAAGTGTTACTGGAACTCGGACTTGATGATGTGTCCAAAGAGCTCTATCCGTGATACCTGAATAACCGAATAATAAATTAGCCGGTTGTCTTCAACGAAAATATTACGAGAGACAACCGGCTTCTTTTATATATTAATAACTCCGGTTTCGGCCAATCTCTGTCTCAGACGAAAGAGCGCTCCGATAGCTTCACGCTGCCCGGAATATTCCCGAAATCTCGATAAATTGTGCGCCCAGGTCTTCACGCTGTGCATATCGGCGATGCCGACGTAGGTTAATCCGGGGCGATTACCTTTACTACCCGTATTTTGCATCACCCCACTGGTACTTAAACCGATATCCGCCGAAAATTGCTCCCTGACGGCCAGCGCCATGACTTCGGCAACCTCGGGGCTGATAGCCCCGTACTGCTTTATGAGCGATTCCGGTATGCCGCAGTTGACCTTGATATCATCGGCTCGAACAATCATACCGCCGCGTAAAAATCTTTCGCTTTCGGGGAGTCGCGTTAGTATACTGGAGATAAGTCCTCCGGTGGCGTCCTCCATGACAGCCAGCGTTAGACCCGATTGTGTCAGCCATCCAGCTATAAGCCCTTCCAGTTTTTCTTCTTCTTTTCCCCAGATACGGGTGCCAAATATTTCGTACAATCTCGCTTCACCGTCGTCGAGCAGCTTTTCGGCATCATCACCGTAAGCTATCAATCTCAATTGTATGCCATCCGGCTTGGCGTAGATTCCTAGCGATGGATTATCCGTCTCGAAAAACGGCTGGACCAGCTCGGCGACCTCGGCTTCGGGTACGCCGTACGTTTTCACCGACCGCGCCAGGATTACCCGGTTCGTAAGTATTGCTTTTAGACGCGGCTTTACCTCATTAGCCCACATGGCCGTCATCTCCCGCGGCGGACCGGGCATGGCTACTACCGTCTTGCCTTTTTTATTTACCCACCATCCGGGGGCTGTTCCCAAGGGATTTTTCAGCGATTCCGCCGAGGGTATAAGCCAGGCCTGCTTGATGTTATGCGACGGCATTTCCCTCCCCATATGCTGAAAGAGTCGGCGCAATTCAGCTTCCAGTTCCGGATTCACTTCCGGAACCTCGTCTATCACCGCTGCGATCGATTCGCGGGTCAAATCATCTTCGGTGGGACCCAGTCCTCCGGTAATCAGAACGATATTCACCCTTTCCAACGCCTGCTGCAACGTTTCGCTCAATTGCTCCAGATTATCACCCGCCGTGGTAATCCGCGTTAACTCAATACCTACCAGTGGTAGCTGCGTCGCCAGGTACCCGGAATTCGTATCAGTTATTTCACCCCTCAGCAGTTCCGTCCCCACCGCGATTATTTCAGCCCGGTAATCATTAGTCATAAGTACAGTCCTAACCATCATCGCTGATGATGACATGAATAATCCAAGACATTATAAACCTTTACTCATATTCCCGCCATCCAAAACGTAATTGATTTACCGATAGTTTACGGTATAAAATCAGGTACGGTTAGAAAACCAGATACATGCGGAGGAGAAAACAATGGCGGAGACTAAATACGGTAAATACTTACTCAAATCGGACCCGCCGCCACCCCATAATTTCGTCATCGGTCCGATTATCAAGCGTATGGACACCCGGACCATTGCCGGGAGCAACTTCTATTTCATTCACTGGGTGTTGCCTCACGAAACGCCCAATATGAAGATAGGCCATCCGCCTCATATCCACAGCGAAGCGGAACTGCTCATTCACATCGGCACCGACCCGGATAATCCCAACGACCTGGGCGCCGAGGTTGAAATCTACCTGGGCCCGGAGCAAGAGCGGCACGTTATTACCGAGACTACCATCGTGTATCTCCCGCCCAATTTCATCCACGGTCCCTGGAACCCGTTAAAAACGACCAGACCCTGGATATTCATCGAGGTTAATCAGGGTATCCAGCACACCGAGAAATTCTATCCCCAGCTACTGAACGAAGAGCAAAGAACTAAACTCGACTGGAATTTCTGGCATGATGAAAATATGTCCGAAGGCTACAGCAACATGCCCCCGCCGGGGAAATAATACTGGAGGAAAAAAGACATTGAATACAGGAAAATATCTCAGGATAAACCTCTCCAGTTCGGAGATAAAACCCGGGGAAGTCGATGAAACCATCGCCCTTGATTTCATCGGCGGGAGGGGCTACGGTATTAGATATCTCTATCAAGAACTAAAACCTAACGTAGACCCCCTAGGTGAAGATAACAAACTCATCCTGCTCTCCGGTCCTCTTTCGGGAACTTCGGCGCTGGCAGTATCCCGCTGGATGGCGGTAACCAAGAGTCCCTTAACCGGGGCCTTCGCCCGTTCGGTCGGTGGCGCTGATTTCGGGGCCTGGCTGAAATTCGCCGGCTACGAGTTCATTATCATCGAGGGCAAAGCGGAGAAACCGGTCTATATCCACCTGACCGAAGACAGCTGCCGGATTCATAATGCTACCGAATTATGGGGAAAAGATACCAGGGAAACACAGCAAAGTTTGGGCCAGCAATACGGTAAAAACACCCGTTGTGTCTGTATCGGCCCGGCTGGAGAGAAACTGGTAAAGTACGCTGGTATTTTCAGCGACAGGCGGTCGGCGGGACGCTGCGGCACCGGCGCCGTGATGGGCTCGAAAAACCTGAAAGCCGTCGCTATCAACGCCCAGCGTAATGTAAGTCTCAATGACCCAGAAGCCTATGCCACGTTAATTCGGGAGCAGATAGATACGATACTGAACAACAAGGGCTACGAAAATCACAAGGAATGGGGTACCACCGGCACCCAGGATTTCACCAACCGGATTGGCATCTACCCGGTGAAAAATTTCCGCTACGGTCAATTAGTCGGACGTGAGAATATCACGGCGGAGAAATACCGCGAACTGAGGGTCGGTGATATCGGATGTTACTCCTGCCCGGCCCGCTGCGGCAAAGTGCATACGGTTACCTCGGGGATTTACAAGAATGCCCATAGCGAAGGCCCGGAATACGAAAGCATCTGGGCATTCACCGGAACCATTGAAAGTCCCAACATCGAAGCCAGCATCTCCGCCGACCAGCTCTGCGACGATTTAGGACTGGATACCATATCCACCGGAAACACCATCGGGTTTGCCTACGAGTTGTACGAAAAGGGGATCATTACCGGTAAAGATACCGACGGTCTGGCGTTGACCTGGGGCAACCACGAAGCTATGGTAGCTCTAATCAAGAAGATAGCCGCCCGCGAAGGCATCGGGAATACCCTAGCCGAAGGCTCCCGCGGCGCCGCTAAAATCATCGGCAATGGCGCTGAGGACTACGCCATCCAGGTCAAGGGACTGGAGCTACCCGCCTACGAACCGCGGGGAGCCAAATCAATGGGTTATAACTATGCCACGGCCAGCATTGGCGCCAGCCATTGCTACGGCTACGCCGCTCAGGATATCTTCGGGGCTATCGAGCCACGGCCGACTAACCGCTTCGAAGAGGCTGAAAACGCCGACGTGGTTATTTATAACCAGGACGAAACCGCCTGGAAAGAAACGGGAATCATCTGCCTCTTTGCCGCCGGTTGGGGCTGGGTACCCGACCTCTATGGAAAGATGCTGGCGGCGGTGAGGGGTATTGATGTATATACCGATAATAATCACCTGAGACAGACAGGCGAACGTATCTTTAACCTGGAACGACTGTTCAATATCCGTCAGGGACTGGGACGTCAGGACGACACTCTGCCCAGGAGAATGCTCACCGAACCATTGCATACCGGTGATGCCGAGGGCGAGGGAGAGATAGTCCGGCACCAGGACGAGTTCCTGGACCGTTATTACGAACTCCGCGGCTGGTCTAAGGAAGGATTGCCATCGGCGGAAAAACTGGCCAGTCTCAATCTCAGCGGACTATAAAAACACATTCATGGAGTCCAGCCTTGATTAATAAGATATATCCCGACAGCCGGGAAGCCCTGGCTGATGTTTTCGATGGCGCGGTGGTATTATGCGGGGGATTCGGGTGCGTCGGCGGCATGCCGTCGCTGCTGTTTAGAACGCTATCGGAAATGCCGGTCAGGAACCTGACTCTTATCGGCAACGCCCCGGTACTGGGGCTGACGGCCCAGCAAACGGCCGCCCGGACGATGACCGTCCCGGAATCTTTCGCCGACGGTGCTCTACTTCTGAAAAACGGCCAGATAAGTAAGCTGGTATCCTCCGTTCCGGCCATGACCGTCTACCACATGGAAGAGCCGTTTCCCATCGTCACCGCCCTGCAGGCAGGTCAGGACATAGAGATAGAGCTGGTGCCCCAGGGCACTCTCGCCGAACGCATTAGGGCGGCACGGGCGGGAATCCGGGCTTTTTACACACGTACCGGCACGGGAACATATCTCACCAAGAGTAGAGAGAGCCGGCAGTTCGATGACGAAGAATACCTGATGGAAGAGGCTATCAAGGCCGACTTCGGGATTGTCAGGGCGTATAAGGCCGACCGTTTCGGCAACTTGATTTACCGGGGTACTTCCCGTAGCTTTAACGCTACCGTAGCTGGGGCTGCCCGTATTACTATCGCCGAGGTCGATGAGATAGTGGAACCGGAAGAACTCGACCCGGAAAGTATCGTTACCCCCGGTATTTATGTCGACCGTATCGTGAAAAGGGATATTATCTAATATATGAGTATCGCTCAACACCGGCTGGACGAACAGACGGTCGCCATGTGCGTCGCCCGGGAATTCAAAGACGGGATGGTGGTCAATCTCGGCGGCGGCATACCCACCTTGTCGGTAAATTTCGTCGCCGAAGGACGCGAGGTCCTGTTCCACGCCGAAAACGGGGCGCTGGGACACGGCCCTATTGCCGCGCCGGAGAAAGCGGAATGGGATATGTTCAACGCCAGCTTCCAGCCCGTGACCTATAAACCGGGCATATGCTACTTCAGCCACGATGAATCGTTCGATATGATTCGTGGCGGTCACATCGACCTCAGTGTGCTGGGTGCGATGCAGGTCTCGGAAAAGGGCGATCTGGCCAACTGGGCTATCGGCAACCTGGACGACCATGACAGCGATATCGTAGCCTGGATACGCAAAGGTAAATTTCCGCCCGGCATCGGCGGAGCCATGGACCTGGCTATAGCCGCCAAAAGGGTGGTAGTAGCCATGAGACATGTCACCAAAGACAACCTGCCTAAAATCGTGCGCGAATGCTCCTACGAGCTGACGGCGCGGCGCTGCGTGGCAATGATTTATACCGATTTAGCGGTTATCGAGGTTACACCCGACGGTCTATTATTGAAAGAGGTAGCCCCCGGATTAACCTCTCGAGAGGTTCAGGCGGTGACCGAACCACCGCTAATAATCGCTAAGAACCTCAAGGAGATTGAGTTATAATATCTATGTTGGTTGCAACATTAAGGAGTGTAAATATAAATGGAAGTTTATGATAACGTAGTTACGATAATAGACGTTCTAAACGAAGCTGGTATCGAACATGTGTTTTTCAATCCCGGCATCGACAACGTACCGTTTTTAGAAACAATAGCCGCCTACCGCGCTTCCGGGAAGACCGCCCCGCGCGGTATTCTCTGCCTTGACGAGTTCGTTACCATGACAGCTGCTCACGGTAACTACATGGTCTCGGGAAAGCCTCAGGCCGTCTCGACGCACTCGGAACTGGGCACCCTGCAAATCGGCGGCGCCCTGCAAAACGCGCAATGGGGTAAAATACCCGTTATCTTCTTCGCCGAAATACAGGGTCCGCTGGAGCGTACCGACTGGCGCGGTCAACCCTTCGACCAGGGGAGCATGGTACGCAATTTCGTTAAATGGGACCATCAGATGACCGGTGACGAGGATATCGGCGAGTTATTTACGAAAGCCGCCGGAATCGCCATGACCGAACCCTGCGGTCCCGTTTACCTGACCGTGCCCCGGGAGGTACTCTGGCATAAATCCAAAAAACCGAAAACACGGGCAGCCTTAAAAATATCCACCGGATCAATACCTCAGGCTGACCCGGCTCTCCTCGATGAAGCCGCGGATATATTAGTCAAAGCGGAAAATCCTCTGATAATCACCGGCCACGCCGGCCGTAACCCGGATACGGTCCCCAGGCTCGTAGAGCTGGCCGAGACGCTGTGCGCCCGGGTACTAACCTCCGACACCCGGATGAATTTCCCCAATACACACCCGCTGTCGGCTTTCCTGGCGACCCATGACAGCTTTAGTAATCCCCTCATGGAAAATACCGATACCATCCTGGTTATTGATTACGATCTGCCCTACGCCGCGCCACCCATCGCTCTGAAGCCGGAGATAAAGATAGTACATATTGACATCGACATGGTCAAGACCGGCAAGCCGCTGTGGGGCAGAAAAGCCGATATCGCCATCGAAGCTGATTCCCGGGAGGCTATACCAGCCCTGACCCGGGCAATAAACCAAAAACTAACGGATGCCCGGCGTGCTCAACTCAAAGAACGCTTTAAACAGCTGGCTGATGAGCATAAGGGATTGCAGGCCGAATGGCAGGAACTGGCGGAAAGCCAATCCAAGCAGAAGCCCATTTCCGCCCACTGGCTGAGCTACTGCCTCAACCGGGCCATCGACGAGGATACCATCATCGTCAACCAGACGATTACGCCCTCCCGGATAGTGGCCCACCTTGTTCAACGCCGCCAGCCGGGGACACTGCTCTCCTACTCCGGGGGCTGCATCGGCTGGCCATTGGGGGCTGCTTTGGGGGTGAAACTGGCCGCGCCGGACAGGACCGTGGTCAGCCTGATGGGCGACGGCGCCTTTATCTACGGCTGTCCGGAAGCCTCTATCTGGGCATCGGGATTTTATAAAGCCCCGTTCCTCGCGGTGATATACAACAACCAAGGGTACGGCGCTATCAAGGGCCTGTTCCGCGAGCAGTACGACGTCGATAACATGGGCGCCGATTTTTTCTCCCCGCCGGACTACGCCAGGATTGCCGAAGCCTGCAACGCCTACGGGCGCACCGTGGATAATCCCGCTGATGTTCTCCCAGTTTTGAAAGACGGACTGCAACGGGTAAAAAACGGCCAGCCGGTAGTGCTGGACATCAGGCTGGAGCCGGTGTAAATCCCTAACTAAAGCGGTATTGTATTGGCCGGGTCGAAGCCATCCCAGGCACTTCGTTCCTCTTCATAGGGATCCGCTTCCACGCGGGTATTTTTGTCCAGAATCATGGTCTGGCGGCCTTTACCGTATACCGGCCATTTACCGATACTCTCGCAGGACGGGTCTCCGGTGCGTACAAAAGCGATACACGAATCCTGTATCTTCACCGCCAGGCTCTCCACTTCCGGTCCCGTACCGCAAAAATCAGGATCCAGATTACCGAAAAGGAACGGACTTTCCAGTCCGTGCATAGCACCAAGTACACCACCCATAACCGGTGATTTGTAGGTGAACAGGTAGTTATAAGCGACCGCGCCGTTATCCCGCTGCGCTTCCACCAGTTTGATGGTGGCCATCCGGAACATCATGTCCATGCTGATGGTCCCGTAAATATCGAGGGAGTCGGCTTTGGAGCCGCGTTTTTTCAGGGCATCACGGTAAACATTGATCAGGCCGGGTACCATGTCCGGTGGCACCAGGTTGTTCAGTCTTTCAACCATACCGGTTTCGTCCAGGTTGCGCAGGATCGGGTCCATCATGTTCATGGCCTTCAATTCATCGAGAGCGTTACCTGCGATAATCGGGATATTTTTTGCCGAACCCTTAATAATAGCTTCAATGGGGAATTCCGGGATGACCTCGCCATCTACCACCGGGATGAAGGGTGTAGCCCTCGCTTCGCTTTCACGTACTTTCAATCCCAATTGCTCCTGACCTTTCAGCAACTGCGCTACAGTAATGTTTCGTATGGCATCAATGTCCTTCCCGTTTATACCTAATATTTGCAGAAACATCTCGGACATTTTCACGGCGCTATCCAGTGAGGCAACGACATTGGCGGCGCCGCTGCGGTTGATAGCCTTGTGGAACTTGCCTCGCGCCGAGGGCATGCCCAGTAGTATCCCGGTACTCATGCCGCCGGCGGAAAAGCCGGAAACGGTAATATTATCCGGGTCACCGCCGAAAGCGGCGATGTTATCCTGCACCCATTCCAGGGCGGCTACCTGGTCGAGTGAGCCTTCGTTACCGGTAGCCGGAATTTTTCCACCGGTAATTTCCTTGAGGTTCATAAATCCCAGCGCCCCCAGGCGATAGTTGATACTGACAATTACAATATCACCGCGCCTGGCCAGCACACCGCCCTCCAGTACCCCTTCACTGCCGGCCCCGATGATAAAGGCCCCGCCGTGTATCCAGAAAAACACCGGGCGCTTGGCATCATCCAATCCCGGAGTCCAGATGTTTAAAAACAGGCAGTCTTCATCCTGGGGTTCGTTAAAAGCAGGCATTCCTGGAGCGGTCGCCGGCATGGGATTCTGGGGTGCAATAGAACCATAGGTTTTGGCCGGGCGTACTCCATCCCATTTATCTACCGGTCGCGGTGGCATCCAGCGCAACGGCCCCACCGGCGGGGCAGCATAAGGTACGCCCTTGAAAATGTACAGTCCGTCTTCATAGGTACCCTCGAGCTGGCCGCTGTTTACTTTAACAACAGGATTTTCTCTATCATTCATATTCGGTTACTCATCCTTTCACATATTCTACCGCGGTTTTCTCGAAAAAGCAGAATCTAATATCGGTAGTATTATATATTACTTTCAATAAATGATACCACCGTATGAATCACATGAAATGTAACTTAGGTTATATTATTATTACGTGATTCACGGTACAATAATAGCGAAACACTTGATTTGCAGATATATTTTGTATTATATTACGTTAAGGTAGTATAATATAGGATATTTATATGCATCCTGATATTTTATAAAGAAGGACAACGACAATGAGATGGGGAATGGTAGTTGATTTAAGGAAATGCGTAAGGTGCTATGCCTGCATCGCCGCCTGTCGCGTGGAGCATTTTCTCCCAATGGGTATCTCCTGGCCGAAACTGGTGGCCCTGGAGACCGGCGGTGAGCACCCTATGGTTTCCACCTATTCGGTAAGATGCAACCAATGCCACGATGCCCCCTGCGTGGAAGTATGCCCCACCGGGGCTACTTCGATGCGTGAAGACGGCATTGTTACTATCGACCAGGATAAATGCGTCGGCTGCCGTTACTGCGTTATCGCCTGTCCCTACCAGAACCGCACCTTCCTTTCTAAAGATAAGGATAAGGGCTTTTTCCCGGGCGTAATCCAGACCGATTTCGAGAAGGCAGGGAAAAAGATATACCCTCACACAATAGGCACGACCGAAAAATGTAATTTCTGCATGGAAAGGATTGACTACGGACTGGAACACGGACTAAAACCGGGCACCGACCGGGCGGCTACCCCCGCCTGTGTCAACACCTGTCCCGCCCAGGCATTAACTTTCGGTGACCTTGACGATCCCGACAGTGAGGTATCCCGGCTGATACGCGAAAATAATGGCTTCCAACTACATGAAGAGTACGGGACCGACCCATCGATATATTTCATCGATGGCATGATTGGAGAATCGTATACCACCACGGAAACAGATAAAAAAGAGGAGCCCGTCCCGGCATAAGCGGTTTAAGTATGGAAATACATCAATGGATGATTAACTATACCCGGCAGACGGAATGGATTGACCGCCGGGGCCTGATGCTCTGGATAGCCTTTTATACGGGCGGTCTCGGCGGCGGTTTGTACCTGGTATCTCTGTTTTTCAACAGCATCTGGGGAATGTTTATCGGCTGGATAATCGTCACCGTAATCAAGGGCGGCGCCCATCTCCTTTACCTGGGTAAGCCGCAGCGGTTCTGGCGAATCATCACGCGACCCCATAGTTCCTGGCTGGCCCGGGGGTTCATCTTCGTAATGCTGTTTGTTATCTTCGGCGCCGTACAGCTCATGTTTTCCTACTGGCTGCCGGATACATCCGGAGAAATGGTCTTCAAAGTCCTTGCCGGGGTATCCGCTTTGGTCGTGGCAATTTATACCGGCTTCGTCCTCAATACGGTTAAAGCCGTTCCCTTCTGGAACTCCTCGTTACTGCCGCTGCTTTTCGTACTGTGCGGAATCCTGGGAGGTTTCGGGATAGCAGTGATTATTTCCATCAACGGCGGTAATGTCAACCTGGCTACCGCCGAGGCGTGGAGTCGCTGGCTGTTGATAGCCAATGCCTTACTCATCGCTATCTACCTCTGGCGGGCTGCCGGCCGCGAGACCACCGGCAAGCAGTCGGTCATGGAGCAAATCCGCGGCAGCAGCGCCCTGGTTTTCTGGGTAGGAATAGTGATACTGGGAATAATCATACCCCTGATAATCGCCTTTTTAGGTTATGTTATCGAACACATGGCACCGGGAATCCTTGTTTTCGGGGTTGCCTGCGAAATCATCGGTGGCCTAGCCTTAAGATACAACGTCCTTAAAGCCGGTGCCTACAGTCCACTGGTCGCCCGGGCAAATAAATAAAAGGGATTGGGAATACAAACTAAAAACTATGAGTGAACCGAAAGTAATCAACACAACGTGTAAAAGCTGCCACGGAGGCTGCGGCGTTCGCGTAACCGTCCAGGATGGCGCCATCATCCATATAGAAGGCAATCCGGATACCCCAACCCGCGGCACGATGTGTTCCAAGGGACTTTCCAGTATCCAGCATATCAATCACCCCGACCGCCTGACGCACCCCCTGAAACAGACCGGTAAGCGCGGCGAGGGCAAGTGGCAAAAGATAAGCTGGGATGAAGCCCTGGACACTATTGCCGGCAAGATGAAGGAGTCCATCGCGGAATATGGCCCTCAATCTATCGCTATATCACAGGGGACCGGCCGCGGGTACAATCGCTACACCCACCGGCTGGCGCGTTCCATCGGCACAGCCAATATCATCACTCCCGGCTATATCTGCCACAGCCCGCGACTCGGCCTTTACGGACTGATCACCGGCTACGGACGTCTTTACTGTGATTACCACGGTTGGGGCGGTGAGTATCCCAAGACTCAGATATCCTGGGCCAAGCAGCTGGAAATCAGCAGTGCCGACGGCGAGATGGCGGTCTGGTTCCTTAACTCCCTGAAATACGTCAAGAATTTAATCATTATCGACCCCCGGGAGACGGCTCTTTCGGCAAGGGCTACGCTCTGGTTGCAGATAAGACCGGGCTCTGATGCCGCCCTGGCGCTGGGGATGATTAACATTATCATCAAAGAAGGCCTCTACGATAAGGAATTCGTCCGGGATTGGACGCATGGCATGGATAAACTCGCCGAGAGGGTCGAGGAGTTTACCCCGGAGAAAGTAGCCGAAATCACCTGGCTCAATAAGGAAGATATCATTAAGGCCGCCCATCTTTTCGCCGAGGATACGCCGGGGGTCATCCAGATAGGCAGTTCGCTGGAGAGACAGGCTAACTGCGGCCAGACCCTGCGCTCGATTATCTGCCTGCTGGGAATTACCGGCAACGTGGAAAGACCCGGCAGTATGATAAGCTGGGTGCCGCCGGAAACCGGGCAGATGGAGGATTTCTTTAACGAACTCCCCCTCACCGACGAGATGAAGAAGAACATCATCGGTAGTGATACCTACAAGCTGGGGGCGGCGCGAACGGCACATTCGGATACCGTAATCAAGCAACTCCTCGGTGATGAACCGGTGGTCAAAGTATGGTTCAGTGTCGGCGGACAGCAGATAGTCCACCTGGCCAATACCAACGAAGTAGCCCAGGCTATCGCCAGAGTTCCTTTCCTGGTCCAGGTCGACCAGTTCATGGGGCCGATGGCGGAACAGGCGGATATCGTCCTGCCGGCGGCGCACTGGCTTGAAATGGATGAAATTTTCGATATGCACCCCCGCTTTATGATAGAAGCCCATAACAAGGTGGTTGAACCCCCCGGTGAAGCCTGGGCGGATAACAAGATATTCAACGAACTGGGCAAGAGAGTAGCCCCCGAACACTGGTTTGAAAACGTGGAGAAGATGCTGGACCACCAACTGCGTAAAGCCAACATTACCTGGAAGGAATTCAGCGAAATGGGAGTACTGGCGCGTACCGGTAAGGACCAGTTGTATTACAAGTACAAGACGGAATACTGGCGCAAAGGCGGCGGCTTCCCGACGCCCACCGGAAAGCTGGAACTTTTCTCTACGGTCCTGGAAGGCCTGGGCTACGACCCGCTGCCCTATTTCCAGGAACCAGGCGAAAGTCCATATTCCACGCCTGATTTATACAAGGAATACCCGCTGGTACTGACCACCGGTTACCGCCAGCCATTCTATTTCCTCTCCCAGTACCGGAATATTCCCTGGTTGCGCAGTTTCCAGAAAGACCCGGTGGTACAAATACACCCGGATACAGCCCAACAATACGGCATAGAAGACGGCGACTGGACCTGGATTGAGTCGCCGCGGGGTAAAATCAGGCAGAGAGCCCGTCTGTTCCCCGGCATCAAGCCCGGCGTGGTTATGTGCACCGCCAACTGTTTCCTGCCGGAAGACCCCGGCCCGTATCACGGCCTGTTCGTATCCAATCCCAACGTGCTGACATCAAATGACCACTGCGACCCCATGTACGGTTCGCCGGACCTTACTGCACTATTATGTAAAGTTTATAAAGCCGTGGATATCAAGGACTAAAACCGGCATCAGAACATAATAACGTTCCGCAAGGCTTCACCCCTCTCTACAGCTTCGATAGCTTCGTTGATCTGTTCCAGTGGATATCGGCCGGTTATCAACTCATCCAGCTTGAATTTTCCGGCCTGATAAAGCTCGACCAGATGCGTAACCAGTGTCTGCAACTGCGCCGTACCCATATAGCTACCGGTCAACATCCGCTCGTCCTTGATGAACAAAAACGGGTGGAGGTTCAATACATCTTCTATACCAGGCAGCCCGACGATTACCGTCATGCCCCGCGGCCCGGAAAGCATGAACCCCTGCTCGATGACGGCGGTACTGCCCACGGTGATGAAAACGTAGTCGGCCCCCCGGCCATGAGTCAGGTCTCTAACTGCTTCACCGGCATCGACATTTTTGGAATTGATGGTATGAGTCGCCCCGAACATTTTAGAGGCTTCCAGCTTGGCATCGTTGATGTCAACGGCAATTACCGGATAAGCCCCGGAGATAGCGGCACCCTGTATGGCGTTTAGCCCTACGCCGCCCACTCCCATGATCACACAAGAACTCATCACCTCCACCTTGGCGCGATTGACTACGGCACCGAATCCGGTGATGACACCGCAGGATAGCAGCGATGCGCTGTCCATGGGCATATCCGGCGGAATTCTAATCAGCTGTGATTCGTCGACGATGGTATATTCCGCAAAACTGCCGATCCTGAGTACTTGCATCAGGTCTTGCCCCTGCTTGGTCTTAAAGGGACTTTTCTCATCCCGGTCCCATACCTTCTCACACATATGGGTCCTTCCGTTAAGGCAGTGAAAGCATTTACCGCAGGATACCATCAGCGAGGCTACTACCGGGTCGCCCGGCTTAACGTAGGTAACTCCTTCGCCGACTTCTTCCACATAGCCGGCCGATTCGTGCCCGGCCACCAGGGGCGTAGGCATGGGCAGTTCCCCGCGGATAATGTGAATATCACTGTGGCATATGGCCGTGGCCGCCATCTTAACTTTTACTTCTCCCTTTCCCGGTGAAGCTATATCGATCTCTTCAATTACCAGCGGTTTATTAAATTCGTAGCAAACTGCAGCTTTCAATGTGCCCTCCTTAATATTCCGCCTGCTTTTTTCACAATTCCAGATGTAGTCTAAAACCCCTTTCAATCCAATGTCAAATGCGGCGGACGGAATAAACTTGTTTGACATTAATCCGTTTATATAATTATGATTAACCAAAAACGGGGGTTTTACAAAAATGCCGAATTCCGCAGTTATAACTATTGTGGCCAGCGAATGTAAAGCTGAGATAGACGACAAATTCAATAAATGGTACAACGAAGTACACATACCGATGCTGATGAAATATGACGGGCTGAAAAAATCCAGCCGTTACCGGCTGGCCGGAGAAAGCCCGGGCCAGGCAAAATACCTGGCTTTTTACGAGTTCGATAGCGAGAAATCGCAAGCTGATTTAAACACCAGTCCCGAATTTGCCGCCGCTATCGAGGAAATGCAGGGAACCTGGAATGACGGCGGCTTCGATATTAAGTGGGCGGCTAATTATAACCTGGTAAAATCCTTCGAGAAGTAAGGGATTTTTGAAATAACTAGACTTTTATGGTATAGTTGGCCTTTAAATTATTGATTCGATTACTCTATGGGGAAAATTTACTACAGTAAACGGATAGCTTTATGACGACCAGTTGGTGGGATTCTTCGGCTACATTTAAGCAGTGTACCCTGGAAAAGGTATCCTTTGTCGTACTTAACCAGGTTGACGTGATGCTGACGCTGGTGGCGATGCACCTGGGTTTTGATGAACTAAACCCCCTGGTGAATTTCCTGCTGGAAATACCGGTGCTGCTGGTGCTGGTAAAACTGATTCTGCCGTTACTGATTGCCTGGCTTATGCCGGGCCGGTTGCTCTGGCCGTCTATCGGCCTGCTGGTTCTGGTGGCTATCTGGAATCTAAAAGAACTAATTATATATTTTATCTAACAGCTGTCAGCGGTATTCTCTAGCGGCTGCCCGCCCGCACCATTGATTCTTCCTTCTGGTATAAATCACCCATGGTCTCCAGATATAACCTGGCCACACTGACTCTAAGGTGTTTGGTGATATAATCGGGGTCGGATTTTAGTTTGCTGTACATGCTGTTGAGGTGGTGTTCGACTGTCTTGATATCAATGAAAAGGGTTGCGGCTATATTAGCATTGGTGTATCCCTGGGCCAGCAAACTGAGTATCTCCAGTTCGCGCGTGGTCAGTTGTTTTAAAAACGGGCATTCGGGTTTACCGGCAAACATGAAAGTGGCCAGCGGCGGGTCCAGGATGACCTGTCCGTGGTAGACGGCCTGGATGGTCTGGCATAACTGGTCGACTCTATCCAGGGATTGCTTGAGGAAGAGCGCCATACCGCTTTCACCACTGAGTGCCAGCCTTCGTAATAGTTCTATGTCCTGGGAACTGTAAAACACCAATAAAATAACTATCCCTAATTCAGGATAGTCATTCCTTATCTGCTCGAGTTCACCCACGACGGCACTGTTGAGCTTCTTGACACTAAGCAGTAATACATCAGGCTGTAATTCAGCTACGTTATGACGGATGCCGTCGGTTTCGTCAATTGACGAAACTTTCAATAATTCAATTGTCTCGTGGGTGGGGAAAACGTAGCGGTATAGTTCGCGGTATATCTCCTGTTCTTCTACTACATACAACTTAAGGGTGTCTGTTTTTGTCTGAATCATAGCTTGACCTTTCATAATTTATTCCTTTGCCGGTAAGAGTATTCTCTATGTTTTTCTAACCTTTGTATCTCTTTTTATACCGCGTTATATCACTTTTCTTACCATTTTCTAACCATTCGATTGTAACGCACGTTTATAAAGAGATAGATAAACATTTATAAACTTTCCGTTAATAAATCATTAATATTCCGTTATATTTCTGCCACCTGGCAAATCCCTGCCTTCGATTCTGCCACCATACCCCTTAACTGACAATACATGTAGACCCCTAAATTATATTAGGGATTCCCTTGCATTAGAGTTGGTGATAATACCAATTAATTATTAGAAAAACGACCTACCAAGATTGGGGATGGACTCGTGGCGAGAGCGGCGGTTTGGCGGTAGATTGAAATTGTCCAAGCTAAAACTGGAGGAACCGTGATGCGCATATTCAATAGGAAATCAGACAAGGACCAGGAAGGCATCACCGGAATCGAGACGGCCATTATCCTTATCGCTTTCGTTATTGTGGCCTCGGTGTTTGCCTATGTCGTGCTATCTGCCGGCCTTTTTTCCACCCAGAAAGCCAAAGAGGCGATTCACGCCGGCCTTGAAGAAGCCCAATGCACTATCGAAGTAAAGGGAAATATATACGGCCGAATGGCGAGTAGCGTACTGCAGGAAGTCTATTTTACGGTGGGCACCACCACCGGCGGTGATTCAATTGACTTCACCGATACTTCCGGCAATGCCAGCAATCTCGTAGTAATTTCCTACGTTGATAATTACCAGATGTTCCCCTCGGTTAACTGGACATTGACCAAGTTAAACACAGTCGATGCTGATAACATGCTAGATAATAACGAATTGTTTATGATTACCGTTGACCTTTCCGTGGTCAGCGCCAATGCCACTCCCGAACAGATGCCCGGTCCTTACCATACTTTCCAGCTGGAAGTTAAACCTCCGTCCGGGGCTGTGCTCGTCCTGGAACGAACGCTTCCGGCCAGGGTTGATCAAATCGTTAATCTCTATTGATGAGAAACCGGGCCAAGGATAATGATGAATAAACCCGAATTGATCAGTAGTCCTAATAATACTGCGACTGATAAGAGAAGCGGTGGCGGTCGGATACCGCTGATCATATCGTGGGTAACAGGCATGGTGGTAACTGCCAGCCTGGCCGTTTCCCCGATGTTTACCCATAACGCCATCCCACAACCGGCCAAAGCCCGAATCCGTCCCTATCGTACCGGTAATAGCGGATGGGACAGCGGGATACGCCCGGATGATTAAGATTTTACGTTTTAACCATTTATATAAATGAAGCTGCTTATGGAAGGGGGTGATGTCTAAAGAAATAGAAAAAGACACTGACAATGCTAAAGGAATACCAAAACCTGATCAATTTACCGCTAATTAAGGAGGAAAAATGCTAAAGAAATTCTTAAATCGTGAAAAGGGTATTACCGGTCTGGAGACCGCCATTATCCTGATCGCTTTCGTCGTGGTTGCGGCTGTCTTCGCTTATACAGCACTTTCCGCTGGCCTGTTTTCCACGCAGAAAAGCCAGGAGGCTGTCTATTCCGGACTTAAGGAAGCCCAGAGCACTCTGGAGCTCAGGGGCGGCGTTATCGCCGTTGCCGAAACTCCCGGTAGTGCCGGGACCATAGCCCAGTTGAAGTTCACCGTGGGCAACGTCCTTGGCGGTGAGCCGATTGATTTCACCGAGCCGACCGATACCGATGACGACGGAAAAGCCGATACTACTGGTTCTTACAACGTAGTCGTAATCAATTACCAGGACCAGAACCAGGCCGTGGATGACCTCTACTGGGAAATTTCCAAGCTGGGGAACGCTGACGATGATGACCTGTTAGAGGCCAATGAAAGGTTCGAGATCACCATCGGTGACGATGGTGGTGCCACCAACGGCAATCTTATCGATGCTCTCGCTGTCGCCCATCCTCTGTCAGTAAAAACTACCTTTAACCTGGAAATACTGACACCGGCCGGGGCTACCCTGACCATTGAGCGGACTACGCCTGCCTGGATAGATACCATTGTAAACCTGCACTAATTCATTCCTGATCCAGTTCTCAACAAGAATAAAGGAGGAAAAATGCTAAAGAAATTCTTAAATCATGAGAAGGGTATTACCGGTCTGGAAACGGCCATCATACTTATTGCCTTTGTCGTGGTCGCCGCGGTTTTCGCTTACACTACCCTTTCCGCAGGTCTGTTTTCGACCCAGAAGAGCCAGGAGGCAGTGTATTCCGGACTTAAGGAAGCACAGAGCACCCTGGAACTCAAGGGTAATGTTATCGCTACCGCCAACGGTACGGGTAGCGGTAGTTACACCCAGCAGATAAGTTTCACCGTATCCAACGTGCTTGGTGGCGAGGCGATTGACTTCACACCACCCGATGCTGATACCACTGCTACGGGGTTAGCTGAAGCTGATAGCACGAACAAGGTTGTCATCAACTACATTGACCAGAACCAGACGGTGAACGACCTGTACTGGAGCATTACCAAGCTGGGCGGTTGTGATACCGATAACCTGCTGGAAAACAACGAGAAATTCAAGATAACCATCGGTGGCGATGATGCTACAGCTGCTCCGGGTAATCTCATTAACGCTCTGACAGGCAATGAGCTCGATATTAATACGCAGTTCAGCCTGATAGTACAGACACCCGTGGGCGCCGTTCTGGAGATAGAGCGCACCACCCCGGCATACATAGATGCCATAATGAATCTGCGCTAGTAGTTAAACACGAGTTACGGTGGGGTGGGAGAGAGAAATATTACTCCCACCCCATCTCCAGAGTGTGGAGGTGGACCAGCCGCTGACATTTGCTTTAGAAAACCAGAAGTTATAAGCAATCACTCGCTCTGAAGAAATGATGGAGGAACGTTTTGGACAAGGCCGTAACTACAGCTTTACTGATCATAGCGGGGGTTGTATGTATGATATTTGTCTTTAACAGTGTTTATCCGATGGTCAATAGTTCCAGCCAGGCCATGGTAAGCATGGCCCAACAGGTTGATGAACGAATGAAGAGTCGGATTAATATTGTTCATGCCGCAAATACAGCTAACCGCACGTCAGTTTATCTGTGGGTAAAGAATATAGGGGCACAGACCATCAAGGCAATTGATGACTGTGACCTTTTCTGCGGTCAGGATGATAGTTTTGAACGCATACCCTACACTACCGAAGCCGAGGGAGGTTACCCTCAATGGACATATAGCATTGAAAATGATACCGAATGGCGGAACAGCGCCACCCTAAAAATTACCCTTACCTATTCCAGCGACCCGGGAGCCGGAACGTATTATACGAAGTTTATCCTGCCAAACGGCATATCTAACGAATATTACTTTAGTATGTAACGGAGAAATATATGGAGACAGCCCTGGTCTCTTTAATTTGTGTAGCGTTAATCGTCTTTGGTGGCATGACAATGTCACAGGGCTTTATGACATCCGTAGATACCAGCACCGCCGGGCTCGAGGATGTCAGAGAGAGGGGGGAGGTTTTATTAAGAACGGAATTATCTCCGGTCAGCGCCAACCTGACGGCGTCTAATACCCTCGAGGTAGTACTGCAGAACACCGGACAGGCCAGGCTGGCGGATTTTGATAAGTGGGACTTTATCATCCAGTATTATGACGATACTGGCGTTTATCATTCCGAATGGCTGCCCCATACCGGCGGCACACTCGGTGATAACGAATGGGAAGTTACCGGGATAGAACTGAACGGTGCAACCGAAATATACGACCCGAATGTATTGAACCAGAGCGAATCGTTACTATTGAAGGCCCAGCTTAATCCGGTGGTGGGGGCAAATACCACCAATATGGTGGTCGTGGCAACCCCTGACGGTATTACGGCCTCCATTTACTTCTCCCAGTAGAAGAAGGGAATGAAAAACCAAAAGGAGTTAAAGCCATGGCGACGTTAGTCGTCTGTATAGTATGCCTGGCATTGATAATGGTGGGAGGAATGACCCTATCTCAGGGGATATTAACCTCGGCTGACACGACGGCGTGCAGTTTTGACAACATGATAGTGAGAGAAGGAGAACTGATGAGAACTTCGGTCTCGGTGCTTCGCGCCGAGTATTTATCATGGTCGGACCTGGTGAGGGTTACGGTAGATAATACCGGCCAGATAAAGCTGGGAGAATTCGATAAATGGGATTTCATTATCAACTATGAAGATGCCGGGGGCACTCATTATTCAACCTGGCTGCCCTACACCGAGGGTTTGCCGGGAGACAATGAATGGCAAAAAGCTGCGATTTGCCTGAGCGGACAACCCGAGCTATTTGAGCCGGACCTGCTCAATCCCCAGGAAGAACTGGTAATTCTGGCCAGGCTCAATCCCCTGCCCAGCGATCTTACCGGCGGTGAAATAACGGTGACTACCGGTAACGGTATCTCCGATTATTTAGCTATACAGCAGCCCGGCTATGCCTGGCTGACACCTCACGCCGAAACCGTGACCATCAGCGGTGACCGGTATTTCCAGATGGCGGAATCAAGTCCGGGCGACGGGACCGCTATGACGCTGACCACCGATGCCTTTACCACAGGTGAAAAAGCCAGGAAAATCCTCTGTGACGAGAATGATTCATCTAAATATGCCCGTATGGTCTTTCCACTGACCGGCATCAGCGAAATTCCGGCCCAGACCTGGACGGTCTATTACCGCGTCCGCACCTGGGGAGGGACCCAGTTCCCCCAAGTTGATAATGATGTGAATTTTAACATAGATATCCTGGTGAGGCAGGCGGACGGTGCTATCCGCGCTACCCTGGCCGACTGCGTGGCCCAAGCCTATCTGACCACTGATGAAGGCCAAACCTGGCTGACCAGGAGCGGCACCTATAGCTTCCCCGGATACACCGTCGTTGATGAGACGGATTACCTGGAGATCGTCTACTACGGTGAAACCGATAGCGGTGGGCCTCAGGATGGCCCCGGGTATATGCAGATAAGGATAGACGACAGCGATCTGGCCATTACCGATCAGACCAGGATAATAGCTACTCCCTAATCTTTGATATTTTAGAAAAGGACAAATAATTGATACTCGATAAAATAAAACAACTGGTAATGAAGAGTGATGGACCAGCTAATACTAAGGGCCATAACCGGTTGATGAGCTTTGACCTTTTTTACCAGCTCTCTTATATGTCCACCATCGCCTGCTCCGGAGTACCCCGGGACCAGATTTTCGAACGTGCTGCCAAGATTCAATGCTCATCTGCCGAGTATTTCAATAGAGTAGAACTGGCCCGTAAGCGCCTGAAATATGATTACGCCCATGCCTGCCGCGCCGTGGGCGAACCGTTGGAGGAAGAAGATGTGAAGGGGCTGCTGCTCCGCTTCTCCAGTTCCCTCATCTCCGGAGAACCGGAAGCCGATTTCCTGGTTAGAGAGGCTGAAGCCCGCGCCGAGGACTATGAAAATGAATACGGCCGGCATCTGGAATCTTTAAAGATGTGGACAGATGCCTATATCTCACTGGTTCTTTCGGCCGTGCTGGTGGTGGTCATCGGGATAGTATCCACGATGATATGGAGAATCGAGACGACATTAATTATTGCCATGGCTTTCGTGTCCGTTTCCACTACTACCGTCGGTGTCTGGCTGATATGGGTGGTCTCACCTAAGGAATCGACAATATTACGATGGCCCGGCTCGGACGAGCAACAGCTATTGAGCAAACTGTTTAAACCGACTTTAATAGCCGCTGTGAGTATCGGGGCCGCTTTTATGGTAATGGGCCAGAACATAGGAATGGCCTTGATTATAATCGCGGTATGTGTACTGCCGATAGGCTTTATCGCCTCCAAGGATGAAAAGAAAGTATCCCGGCGAGACGGTGAAATAGGAACGTTCTTGAGGTCCTTGGGCGGTGTCTGTAATGCGCTGGGAACAACGGTTAATTCCGCCCTGGCCCGCCTTGACCTTGATGCCATCAATGTCCTCCGGGTGACGGTCAAACGACTTCACACCCGGTTGACCGCCGGTATCAAATCGAAGCTTTCCTGGGGTATATTCATCGATGAGACCGGCAGCGAACTGGCTCACCGCAGCGTGGGCATGTTCTACGACGCTATTGAAGTCGGCGGGTCAGCCGGCCAGGCGGGACAGCAGGCGGCCTTTTACGCCGACAAAGTGGCCCTGCTCCGCGCCAGGCGCCGGACGGTATCCATGCCGTTTCGCTGGTTGTGTATGACGATGCACGCGGCGGTTATCATCATTCTCGTTTTCATCACCGAGGTTATCGTGGCTTTCGGCAATATGATAGGAAATGCCCAGGCTGTAACGCCGAAAGTAGCCGGCGCGCCTTCCATTTCATCGCTTTCCAGCTTCAATTTATCCGGACTGGACATGATGCATAATCTGGTGATACCGCTGGTGCTGGTATTCACCCTGGCCAATGCTATCACGCCGACCCTGGCGGAAGGCGGCAGCAAATATAAGATATTGAGTAATCTGGGGTTTACCGCGGGAATATCCGGTTTAAGCCTGCTCATTCTCCCCAAGTTAGCTACGGCATTATTTACATCCGTTTCCCAGTTTTAAGGAGGAAAAATGGATATACAGGAAAGATTAGAAGCGATAGAGACCGACTTGCAACAGACGAAAGACGAATTAAAGGATATTCTCCTTGATATTCGGACATACTTAATGGAAGTGCAGAGTCCCATTCCTAATGACCTCAAAAACGACAAACTCCATGACGAGCTCAATGCCGAAAGGGGGTAATACCACATGGAAAACGAAAAACAGCTGCAGACTATAGAGGAAGAACTCAAACTGCTGAAGGGAGAACTCAAGCAAACTCTCGCCAGTGTGAGAGATTATCTGCTCAATATGGAGCTCCCCACAACCGAGTTCTCCACTATCCTGGCCGCCCTGGGTGACAGCGGCGACCAGACCGTGAATATGAAGGGTACCTTCCAGTTACCCCCGGATAATCAGGCTCAGGAAGAACCTGAGCCTGAACCTGAAGCGGACTCTGAAGCAGAACCCGAAGCGAAAAAAGCCAAGGCTGAGGCTCATGATACGAAGGATCATTCGGGCGGTTCTCACGGTAAAAACGGCGAAGAACCCGATATGTCCGAAGAGGAAGAAGCCGATATGCCTGAAGATGAGGACCTGTTGCCTGAAGGGGAGGAAATGGAACTCGAGGAAGTACCGGAAATGGAAGAGGAAATGTTCAGAGAGGAGGAACCGCTTATGGCCGATGTCGAACTGCCATTTGAAGACCAGCCGATGGACTACGCAAAAATAAGCAATGAATTAAATCAGTCGGTTCCCAAGGTCAATCTACTGGCTAATCTTATCAGCTGGATTTCCGTAGCCCGGCGTGAAATCGGCGACGACCAGCTGGCGACATTCCTGGAAGTTTACGGCATCAGCGGACACCTTTCCCCCGAGATGAAAGACGTTATTCTGCACCTGGCCGATATTACATCAGAAAAGCCGGGAGAGAATAACATGGCTGAAATCTGGAGTAATTCCATGCTGTCTCTCCACGGTATCCTGACCGGCGGAGAATCTCCACTTAATCCGGTGACACCTCACTGGGATGGGCTGATTGATGAAATGGAGCCTTTCGAGGATGAAATCGCTGAAACCGACGAACCCGAAGAACAGCCGGTTAAACTCAAGCTGGTATTTCCCAACGGAGACGGCAAAGGCAGGGAATACTGCATCGACCTTACACCGGAAGTTAACACCGGTGGCTCTGAAAATTAAGGGGTAATTATTTAGAGTCGCCATAAAAGAGGTAATAGATTATGGCTACAGATAAAAAGAAGGAACATATTGTTACCGGCGTACCGGAAGTGGACGAAAAGCTGGGAGGCGGTATACCGCTGGGCTCGCTCTGCCTGGTCGAAGGCCATTCCGATGCCGGTAAAAGCGTACTGTGCCAGCACCTGACCAACGGCACCCTGGTAACCGGTGAGATTGCCGTGGCCTATTATACCACCGAGAATAAAGTTAAGAGTCTAATCAGACAGATGGACTCCCTGGCGCTGGACGTGCTGGACCATTTTCTGGCCGACCGCCTGCGTATTTTCCCGCTATCGTTTTCCCGGGGTATGACCGGTGGGCAAAAACCTTTCCACGTACTTACCCACCATTTCTCCCAGCTACCCCACGAGTTTAAATTAATAATTGTAGATTCTATTACTCTACTGGTTGCCCACAGCAACCCGGTAGCTATCATAGATTTCTTTTCCAGGTGTAAATCAATGTGTGACGAAGGATTAACAATAATCGTTGTGGCACATTCCTATGCTTTTGAAGAAGATATGCTGGCTCGTACCCGCTCGTTATGCGATGCACGGTTCAGATTCAAACTGGAGCAGGTCGGCGACAGCATGATCAAACTCATGGAGGTCCTCAAAGTAAGGGGCGCGGAACGCCCCACGGGAGATGTGGTAAGTTTTGATATTGAACCCAAGATGGGAATGCGGATTATTCCTCTGGCTAAAGCCAGAGTTTAGGAGGCTAAATGCCACTCGTGCCATTTGAAATAGAGCCATGTGCTCAGGAGTGCGGTAAGGAATGCGGTACGGCTACCGAGAAGTGCCCCGTGTTCTCCAAGCTGTCCGAAGAACTGCAGGAAGTATGCAAGGAATATCCTCACCTGCTGCAATATCTCCACTGCATACCGGAAAACGGTAACGGCTCCCCTACGTATTACGAAGCAGTCACACGTAAGCTCAAGGGAATTAAAGACCCCAACCTTATCTATCCGGTGGGACAAGGTGTTTTTATACATGTTCTCGCCAATGCCAATGACATCAGAGACTTCTATGTCGCGGTGGAACCCAGTCTCATTGATGCTCAGGATGACACACTGGATGAAATAGAGCTTCGTCTGGCCAACTATGTCGAAGAACTGGAAGGCATAGATGATTCCAAGAAACGCCTGGAAATTATCATGAGTATTCTCGATAGAGTCGTGAATATTAACAATAACAAACCGGCACCCAAGAAAAAACCCCCGAAAAAAGAGAGTACCACCGAAGAAAAAACGGAGGAAAAAAAGGAGGAAGCAAAACCCGAGACAACGAAGAGTATTAAAAAGAAGAGAAAAGAAGCCCAGAGCGCTACCTTAAAAAAAACGAAGTCCAAGATAGATATTTCGCGGTTCCAGTACAACAGCCTGCGGTATTTGCTGCGGCGAAAGCTGGAAGGCATGGGAGCCCTGGACCCCATGATACTTGACCCTAATATTGAGGATATCTCCTGCTCCGGGCTGGGCAACATCTTTGTTGAGCATAAAATTTTCGGCTCTCTCCGAGCCAGTATCGGCTTTGATACACACGAAACACTGGATAAATTTGTCATTGAGCTTGCCGAAGGCATCAAGCATCCCGTGACCTTCCGCGAACCAGTTGTTGATGCCACCCTGCCTGATGGCTCCCGCATCAATGTCGTCTACGGCACAGATGTTTCCAAGCGAGGCAGCAACTTCTCCATCAGAAAGTTCAGTGACACACCACTGAGCATACTGGAACTTATCCAGTTTGGAGCCCTCAACTACGATATGGCAGCCTATCTTTCCCTGATACTGCAGGAAGGGATGAATGTCTGGGTATCCGGAGAAACCGCCTCCGGTAAGACCACACTGCTGAACGCTCTGACCACTTTTGTTCCACCCGAGGCTAAAATCGTCAGCATCGAAGACACCCCGGAAGTACAGGTGCCGCATCACAACTGGATTCGCGGTTGCACCCGCGGTTCCGCCAAGGAAGCCGATTCTTCCGAGGTATCCATGTTCGACCTGCTCAAGGCAGCCTTAAGACAGAGACCTAACCTTATTATCGTCGGTGAGATCCGCGGTGAAGAAGGAGCCATCGCTTTCCAGGCGATGCAGACCGGTCATGCCTGCATGAGTACGTTCCACGCTGCCTCCGTCTCCAAACTTATCCAGCGTGTTACCGGTAATCCGATTAACGTACCCAAGTCGTATGTCGATAATCTTAATGTAGTAGTTATCTGCCAGCAGGTCCGGCTGGCCAACGGCGGACTGGCCAGGCGCCTGACCAGTATCAACGAAATAGTCAGTTATGACTCCGTCAACGACAGCTTTTCTTTTATCGAGTCATTCACCTGGAATCCCCTCGATGATTCCTTTCTCTTCCGGGGATATCAGAATTCCTTTTTACTCGAGAATAAAATTGCCCCCCGGCGAGGTTTCCCCGAGGAAAAAAGACGGGAGGTATACAAGATACTAAAGCAAAGAGCCGAGGTGCTGAAACGTATCACTGAGCAGGGCAATACTAATTTCTATGATGTCTACGGAATCCTCTCCAAGGCTTACCGCGAGGGATATTTTCGCTAATTAAGGTATTAGATGACAGGCGTGAGACCTGTCATCGAGGAGGTCTTTAATGCGTTTTAAGAGTTTTAAAACAGGAAAATCAGACGAAGATAAAGAACCCGAAGTAGCCAAAAAAGTCTCGCTGAACGACGTAGTCGGTATGGAGAAGAAAATCAGCGATAAGACCAAGGAACTCAAGGATACGGCCCAGCAAATCAAGGACCTCTCCGATACCACCCCGACCATCGATGATGAAGATGAAATACCGGGCCCCCACGGGCCACTGATTGAGCTGACCATAGAATCGGGCGACGATTTAACAGACCTCGATACCGAAGCAGAACTAAGCAACCTGATGGACCTGAACGAAAACGAGGGGGAAGAGGAAATTAAAGTGGTGGAGGTTATTGATAAAAAGGCTATCAAGACCACCTCTAAAGATGAAAAAGCGGAAGAACCGGAGAATGAAGAAGAAGCCGGTTTAGACCTGAGTGTTAAAGATGAGGATGATTCCTTCAATAATCTTTTTACCAATGAGGAGGAGGAAGCCAATCCCCTGGCCAACCTTATCAATAATCTGCCGGAAGTATCCGCGCAAGAATTGATTAACGAATTAGAAGAAATAAAGGAAATAATAAAAGAAAGGCAGCAGGGTTGAGAACAACCTTAAAATACCCAGAAATCCAGACGTATTTTGAGTGGGTGAAGACCCCGATAAAAAAGAGGGTTATCATGGTTGCTTGCGATACTACGTAGTAGTAGCCTGAAATTGAACGCAAATGGCCGTGAGTCACTGTGGTAATACGCTGTGGTAAAAAAGAACACATAACGGGTAAATCAGGGAGGCCATAATGAGTACCAGATACAATAAAAAAACCAAGCGCTTCTGGAATACTAAGCACTTCTGGTATATTTCGTCGCTTACCGCATTTTGCGCGCTGTTTTATTACCTGCCTTCTATCGGCAGTGCTCTGGGCTGGGCAAGCCCGGAAAGTGTCTTAGGAGATCTTCACAACTTTGCCGGCATCGACTTCCTGGGTCTGGTGTTTTTTGCCCCGGTAGTTTACGTAGCCTACATTTACGGCGTGATACCGTCCATATTTACCGCTATTATGGCCATGTTCATTCTCCTGCCGTATGCCATACTGGTAGATGATTATCCCAACGCCCTCTTCAAACCGACGGCTTTCGTTATCATCCTCAGCGCCGTAGGTGCCGTGGTAGCCATGCTCCAGAAAAGCGAACTGGAACACCGCTTGAGGATGAAAGAGATGAAATGCCTGTACAACATCGGTAATGCCACCAAGGAAAGCACCAATATTGATGAATTCATCGATAAGGTGGTTTGCCTGGTCCCGCAGGCCATGCAGTTCTCAGATGAGACCAGCGTACGGATTGTTTTCCGCGACCGTGAATACACCAGTCCCGATTTCCAGAAAACCCCCGGCAAGATAACCGAAAACCTGGTAGTGGGTAACGAGGAACCCGGTTTTATAGAGATTTACTCGATACGCGACAATCCGTATTTGAAGAAACGCAATCATCTCACCAAAACGCTAGCGGAAAGAATCAGCGGTGCCCTGCGGCAAATGGAACTCGAGTTCTCCCTCCGCGGCTATTACGAACAGCTGGAGACGGATGTTGAAGACCGCACCAAAGACCTGGAAGATGTCCAGGAAAAGCTTATCCGCTCCGAGCGACTGGCCGCCGTGGGCGAGCTGGCCTCCGGTGTCGGCCACGAACTGCGTAATCCCCTCAACGTTATCCGGAACTGCGCCTATCTATTGAACATGCACCTGACCGAGAAAGAAGACGAGGAAGCCCTCAACAGCCTGGAAGTCCTCGACAAGCAAATCGATATCGCTAACAAAATCGTCACCGACCTGATGGATTTCACGCGTATCAAACCGCCCTCACGTCATCGTACCGACCTTACTGCTCTGATAAACGAAAGCCTGTCTTACGTATCGGTGCCGGAGAAGGTAAAAATCAAGTCGCACCTGAACGGTAATTCACAAGCGGTAGATATTGATGCCGAGCAGATAAGCCGTGTTTTCACCAATATCATTTCTAACGCCTGCCAGTCCATGAGCGGCAAAGGAGCCCTGGATATCAACACCGGACTTGAAGAACCGTATATCTGGGTATCTTTCCAGGATACCGGCTGTGGTATCCCCGAGGAAAATATTGATAAGATATTCGAACCGCTATTTACCACCAAACCCAAGGGAATCGGACTGGGCCTGGCCATCAGTAAGCGTCTGGTAGAACAAAACGGCGGCGATATAGAGGTGGACAGCAAGGTAAACCGGGGTACTACATTTACGGTAAAACTGCCCCTGGCAATCCGCAAGAAAGGAAAATAATATGACCGATGAATTGGCCATCCTCGTAGTTGATGATAATGAAGATTTACTGGAGACGTTTTCTCTAATCCTCAAACGGCGCGGTTTCCACGTAGAAACGGCCGGCGACGGACTGGCGGCTGTCGACCGTTTTAAGGAGCATAATTTCGATGTTACGCTCATGGATATCGTCATGCCGGAGATGAACGGCGTGGAAGCCTTCAGGAAAATCCGGGAGATGGACCCGGAAGCTTCGGTAATCTTGATGACAGCCTATTCCGAGGAAGAGCTCATTCAAATCGCTAAGAACGAAGGCGCTCGTCAGGTAATCAACAAGCCGATAAGGATCGACCAGTTGATAGATATGATTAAAGAAGCGGCTACCGAAGAGCCGATTCTCGTGGTGGATGATGACGCCGATATCTGTGAAACCCTGACCAAGGTTTTGAGGCTCGAAGGGCATCACGTCCTTACCGCCCGCAGCGGAGAAGAGGCGGTAGATATTGCCAGAGAAAAAACGTGCAAGATGGCGTTTATCGACGTGAAATTACCCAATATCGACGGACTGGAGACATTCCTCAGATTAAAGGAGATAAATCCCGGCATCCTTACCGTAATGATGACCGGATTCCGCAATGAGGTGAAAGACGCCCTCGATAAGGCTCAGGAAGCCTCCGCGATTACCTGCCTGTATAAGCCATTCGACCCTTCTAAAGCGGCCGATCTGGTGAGGAACGCCGGTAAAAAGCGTAAAAAAGCGGTGCGCAGAAATGAAGGATAAAGAAAGAATCCTGATAGTGGATGACGACCTTGATTTCCTGAAGATAATCAAGATTATACTGGAAAACAAGGGGTATGAAGTAGATACGGCCCCGTCAGCCGGAGAAGGAATAGCCAGGATAAGTGAGCTCTTTTATCATGCCGCTATTCTGGATATCAGCCTCCCGGATGCCGACGGCACGGAACTGCTCTCCAAAGTCCTGGAAATACACCCCGATATCATCGCGATAATGCTTACCGGTCATTCCTCGGTACACAATGCCGTACAATCATTAAATCGCGGCGCCTTTGCCTACCTGGAAAAACCGGTAGATACCGAAAACCTGCTATCGGTTATCGAACGCGGACTGGAAAAGCAGCGGCTGGTACTTGAAAATCGCACCCTGATGGAGGAATTGGAACAGCGTAATAAAATCACCAACACGCTTCTCAACGTCTCTCAGGCCGTTTCGGAGTCACTTGACCTCCAGAATATAATAGACTCATCACTGGACAAGGTGGCCGTGTATACGGGTATCGAAATCAGTTTTATTTACCTCTTTGAAAACGACCGGCTGGTACTCAAGGGATGTCACGGTTTAAAACCGAAAGAAATAGCCCTGATGGCCGGCGAGATACCCAGAGACGGAAATATCGTCAGCTGGATATTCAAGCAGGCCAAACCGATTATTATCAAGGAGTTCTCAGACACCACCGATAAATCCATTACGTTTCTTAAAGAAACCGGCTGCCGGTCTTTTGCAGGCATCCCGCTATCAATACTGAGTGAAAGCATCGGCGTCATGGGAGTAGCTGCTAAATCCGTCAATCATATTATCGACAGTAACATGGAACTGCTGGCTGGAATCGGCCGGGAAATATCCATCGCCGTCAGGAATGCCCAACTCTACGAAGCGGCTTCCAGCGCCAAGGCTCTGAAAGAGTTGGACAATATGCGTACCGAGTTCCTGGCCAATGTTTCCCACGAATTACGCACTCCCCTGGCGGTTATCAAGGGTTCGGCCAACAGCCTTCTCCAGCCGGACGTAATCTTCGATGACTCCACCCGCCAGTACTTCCTTCAATCGATTGATAAAGACGCGGATACCTTGACACGCCTGGTCGACGACCTGCTGATGATGTCCCGGCTGGAAGCCGAGGCACTAGAGGTGAAGAGAAAGTCCTGCCGATTATGTGATGTTATCGAATCTGTCAAAGACAGGTTGGATAACCTGGCCGTGAGACACCAGCTTAAAATGGATATCCCCGGAAATTTACCTGCGGTAAACATCGATGATATACGCATCGGTCAGGTACTCACCAATCTCGTGGAAAACGCCGTGAAGTTTTCCGATGATAATACCACCATCCTGATTAAAGCCGGACGTAGTGGTAATGAATTGATTATCAGCGTCGAGGATGAGGGTAGCGGCATCGCGCCTGAGCTCCACGAAAAAATATTCGAAAGATTTTTCCAGGGTAATGGTAGTAAGACCGGACGCCGTAAGGGAACCGGACTCGGGCTGGCTATCTGCCGCGGCATCGTAGAAGCCCACCGCGGTAAAATCTGGGTAGACAGCCAGGTAGACAAAGGCACCAGATTCAGCTTCAGCCTGCCGGTTGGTTAAAGGGGGATTTAATATGGAGAAAAAAAGGATACTGGTTGTTGATGACGACCCGGCCATACTCAGGCTTCTCAGCACCAACCTTAAGGCTCGGGGATATGAGGTAATTACCGCCACTGACGGCGAAGAAGCCCTGGAAGCCGTGCAGAAGGATTTTATAGACCTGATAATACTGGATATCATGATGCCCAAGCTGGACGGCGTCCAAGTATGCCGTCGAATACGTGAATGGTCGGATATACCCATCATTATATTAAGCGCCCGGGGTGATGAGCATGACAAGGTCAATTGCCTGGAACTGGGCGCCGATGATTACCTGACCAAGCCGTTCGGTATCGCCGAATTGATGGCCAGGATTAATACGGCCTTCCGCCACCGCGGTGATGCCAAGGTAGCGCCGGCCCAGTCCAGTTTTACAACGGACGGACTGGAAATAAACTTCGCCAAGAGACGGGTTACGGTCAAGGGCAAGGAAATAACCCTCACACCCACTGAATTTTCGCTGTTACAGCAGCTGGCTGTAAATTCGGATAAAGTCCTCACTCACAGCATGCTTCTCCACAGCGTCTGGGGCACCGAATACTCCTCGGAAAAAGAGTACCTTAGAGTATTCGTGGGCCGACTGCGCCGCAAACTCGAACCGGATCCCAAGAAACCGAGATATATTCACACCATTCCCGGCGTCGGTTACCACCTGGTTACATCATAATTTTCCGGACTTAAATTCATCATCTAGCGGGGGAGCTCAAGGGCTCCCCCTTCTTTCATTCTCCCCCGTTCTTCCCGGTAGTTCCATCTTTACCGCATTACCTTTGAAACCAATGCATTCTCTGGCTTCTAAAACCCCATTCAATCTTTAACAATATTTTTATGGTTTTTTACCCGGCGTTTATGCTTCGTTTATTCTTCAGGTGTTACGCTGATACTGTAACGCAAAACACCAAGGAGACTATGATGCTGACGAAGATAAAAATCCTGGCCATTAGCAGCGACTCTGAACTAAAGGACTTTTTAGAACAGGAACTCAGCAATGGTAAATACCAGATAGTTAGCACCAGGGATACCGGAATTACTCTCCGCGATAAAATCGATAAAGAGAAACCGGAGTTTGTTATCCTGGACATCATGATGCCGACTCTCGATGGCATCGAAGTATGTCTCCGGTTACGACAGTGGACCAAGCTGCCCATCATGATGCTTACCAAGTGGGGCGCGGATAACGGTACGGTCAGGGGACTAAACCTCAGTTCCGATAGTTACCTTACCGAGCCTTTCGGTACCGACACTCTGGATACCCGGATAGAAGAGACCATCAAACGAAATGCCGCCGCGGCTACAGATCCCCTGACGAACAATTACACCGGCTCCCCTTAAAGCCTTTAACGATATACAAGCTGTTCCCCGGCTTGGAAACGTTCCAATAATTCCCGGGGCTTAGTTAACACTAAGTCCCGGGATTTTATTTAAAGCGGCTGATTTAAGGCAAAATACCGCAACTATAAGATTTATACAATATTTACAGGTTTTAATCTGTTTTTTATGAGATATTACCCCATCATAACATAATCTATATAGTGTAAGGACAATTAATCGGTCATTAATGAAGGAGAAACGGAACATGTTGATACTCTGGATAAAGAAGTTAAAGAAGAATAAACAGGCTGAAGAGAAAAAGGCAGATAACAAACCGCATTTTGATGACCATGATGAAGATATGAAGAAATTCCGCCAGTTACATCAGGAACTGGAGACGGTTATCAACAAGGATATCATCAACTCCGATGGCAGTATCCTGGCACCGGTTCACGGTGTAAGGCTTGCTAAAAATTCCCAGAATTAATCAGCCGCGGAAATATTAATAGGGAATTCTTTAGCATTTGGATAACTCCCCTCGTTTCCTCCTGGGGGGAGTTATTCTTATATATGCGTTTTTCCAGCTTGCCTGTACGAGTGTAAAAATGATAGAATGATATGCAGTTGATATTACTAGGGGCCGCTAGCTCAACTGGCAGAGCAGCTGACTCTTAATCAGCAGGTTACAGGTTCGATTCCTGTGCGGCTCACCAGAAAACCAAGTTAAAGCCATTCAAGCGATCATAGCCTGGCATCATATTCGTATTCGATATAAACCATCTGCGGCAAAATAACCTCAGCGACAGGAATATTTAGCGCATCGGCTACATATTGTCGCAATGCTTGTTCATCATAACTTAAACTGCTCAGGGGGTCCTTGCTGGGGAAATCCGGTATCTTTTCAAACCATAGTTCGGCTATGGCCAATTCCTGCCCGGTGAACTGGCGGTCGGCCGCCCGTAATTTCCAGTACATCTCCTTTGCCGGAGCATCACCGGTCAGCCCCAGAGCCCCCTTGCCATCCGCCGCATAGCTCGCACTGGCATAATATAATCCCATCAGTTCATCATTCGGGATTAATAAGACCGAAGTATGGTCCCTGCTATGAAGACGGTACAAATCACGAACGGCCTGGATAGCGGTCTGAGCGTATTCCTCGAAACCGGTGGCTTCTTCAGCAACGATGAACCAGAGACCCACCTTACGGTCTGGTAAATCGCAGACAACATTTCCTTCCCCGATAACCCGGTATGGTTTGGCCTGGCCCAGTTCGCTGGCCTGGGTGTATTCCGGAGGTTCATTATCAGTCCCGGAGTCCTGCGTTTCACAACCGGTACTGACAACTAAAGAGAATATTGTTAATACCAGAACAATTTTTAACAGCATTGACTCCCCCTGTCCATCCTGTACCGGGCACCCCCGGGCGGCTTTTCTAAAACATGATGATGTTGCGTATTACCTCGCCCTTTTCCGAGGATTCCAGGGCCTCGTTTATCTTGTCAAAAGAATAGTGACCGGAAACCAGTTCGTCCAGCTTGATACGCCCCGTCTGGTACAACTCAATCAGTCGGGCAATATCCAGCCTGAGCCGCACCGCGCCCATGGCGCTGCCCGTAAGTTTTCTACCTTGCATGAAGTCGGTGGGAGTGAAAGCCGAGAGCTGTTCTCCGTGTCCGTGACCGATGACCACCGTGGTACCATTCCAGGCCGACATTAAGAAGCCCTGACGCAATATTTCAATACCGGCCACCGCCACGATTACAAAATCGGCGCCGCGACCGTAAGTGATTTCTTTCACTTTCTCAATGGGGTCGCTTTCCGAACCAGCATTCACCGTATGGGTAGCCCCAAAAACCTTAGCCCGGTCCAGTTTGCTGTCACGAACGTCCACCGCGATAATCGGATATGCCCCGGCAAAAGCCGCCCCCTGAATGGCATTGAGTCCGACTCCGCCACAACCGACGACGGCGACACTGCTGTTGGCCGTTACCTTGGCGCGGTAGAGCACCCCTCCGTATCCCGAGATTACACCGCAGGCCAGCAGGCAGGCCCGGTCCACCGGCAGGTCTTCCGGTATTTTTACCAGGTGAGGTTCCGGGATAACGGCGTATTCGGCGAAACCAACCACGGCGCCGGCGAACTGCCCGATACGCTGTCCTTTCTTACTGGTATATCTACCCTCGGAGTATAAATAAAGCCGGTTAGTCTGACACAGGCTGGGAACGCCGATACGGCAATAATAGCAGTCGCCACAGCCCTCCGGTATAATACTGGCAACTACCGTATCGCCGGGTTTTACATAGCCGACATCTTCTCCTACTTCCTCTACATAACCGGCCATTTCATGACCGGGGATAGCCGGCATCGGCCAGTTACCATGCTCTCCCTTGATGGCATGGATATCGCTGTGGCAGATGGCAGTAGCGGCCAGACGCACCTTCACATCTCGTTTCCCCGGAGAATCTAATTCTACTTCCTCTATTACCAGAGGCTTACCGTATTCATAACAGACGGCTGCTTTCATTTTTCCTCCTTCTATCCCTTAAACCCCGAAAAATCCCGATCGGATTTTTGGCAGCATTATAACATATATGCTATAATACCGCCATCAAATTAGTCGGTAATTACGCCTGAATATAACGATGAAAGGAATACGAGAAATTGGCAGAATCAGAATACGAAAAATACGCGGTAAGGAAACCTATCTACGAAGCCGGCCCCGGTATAAAAAACCGGCAGTCTCCTACAATGACCTTCATGAGCGAAAAGCAGACCGGCGCTCCTTATTACATCGAACTGGGGTGGATTTATGATATCCCCGACCCCAATCCCCACATCATGGAACACGTCCACGACTATGATGAAATCGTTCTGCACTGGGGCGGCGACTACAAGCGGCCGCAGGTACTCGGTGGCGAGATAGAGTTCTACATCGGCGGCCAGCCGATAACCTTCAATACCACCACCGGGATTTTCATCCCGGCCGGGGTCCCCCACGGTCCGCTGACCTGGAAAAAGTTTGACTTTCCCCATATCGGGATGGCAATGATGCTGGGTACCGGCGATATCTCCAAAGGCTGGGGCTCCAGCGGCATCCGGGAAGAAAAAAAATCAGCCCCGAAGAAGACCAAGGATTTCGACTACGAGCAGTACGTTATCCGCAGTCCCATGCGCGAGGCCGGGGCCAACTTCACCGCCGGTCGTCAGAGTCCGACGATGACCTACATGAGCCGTACGCAGATAAACGTAGCCAACTATTACATTGAGTTCGGCTGGATATGGGGCAAAGTGGAACCGCCGATTCCCAAGATGGTGCATGACAGCCTCGATGAAATCGTCCTGCACATCGGCGGCGACCCGGAGAATCCGGAAGACCTCGGGGCCGACATGGAGTTCGGCATGGGTGACGACCTGCTCCAGTTCAACACCAGCTACGGCATGTGGGTCCCCAAAGGTGTGATTCACGGCCCGCTGAACTGGCATGAGGTACGCAAACCCCATATCGAGATGGCCATCATGCTCGGCGGCGGTACTATGATGGAAGGCTGGGGCAACAGCTTCTTCGGCGAAGACGGCCTCCGCATCAGGCGCGAACAGCTTTCCGGCGGACCACCGACGCGACAATAATACTTGAATACAGGATGTGAAAACATAGAAAAGAACGTTAAAAAGATAACGGTACTTGACCCGATAGGTCAGCCTACCGGCATTTTCGGGCGGCGGCTCGACATCGATTCACCGATGTTCGCCATTCATGACCCGGAGAATCAGCCGAGAGACACCGCCGAGGCCCTCGGGGCACGTAAGATGGCCCCCCGCCTCGACAACCTTGAAGGCAAGACCGTTTACCTGGTTAATACGGGATTCGCCGGTAGCAAGGAATTCATGGAAGAGGTACAGGGCTGGTTCACGCGTAACCAACCGGCGGTAAAGACCGAGCTGGTACATAAGAAAACCAGTATGTTCACCGACGACCCCGAGCTGTGGGCGGAAATCAAGAAAAACGGTGATGCCGTTGTCTTCGGCGTCGGCGGCTGAGACGGCTGTTCGGCGAGTATCGCCGAATTTGCGCGTACGATGGAGGCCGAATACGGAGTACCTTCCGCCCCCATCGCCACCGCCAGTTTCGCCGATTACGTACAGCGTGACGGGCGCAGTCATGGCATGATCCTGCGCTGGAGTTTTCCTCCTTACCCCGTCGGCTGGGTTTCCCGCAAGACGTTGCACGGCTACGTGGAGGGTAACGACCCGATTTCCAACGTACCCCTCATGGACGAAGTTATCTTCGCCTTGACCTATCCGCTGACGGAAGCTGAGAAAAACTGCAAAGCGGTAAAGAGACCGGAGCGTCCCCGACTGCTCGAACCGGATACCGAAGCCGACCTGCACCGTCTCTTCCTAGAGAACGGTTGGACCGACGGCCTGCCCATCGTCCTGCCGACCGAGGAACGCGTGGTCGAGATGCTTACCGGCACCGACCGCGACCCCCAGGAATACGTCGGCATGATGTCGGTAACCACCCACGAGGAACGCCTCCAGTACACGGTGGAAAGAGTGGCGGTCAATGCCGTCATGGCGGGGGCCAGGCCGGAACATTTCCCCGTTATCCTGGCGCTGGGCGCTTCGGGACGGCCCTCTATGCCCAGTTCGACCACTTCCTTCGCCAGCATGATGGTGGTGAACGGCCCCATCCGCAATGAAATCGGCATGAATTCCGGACTCGGCGCCCTGAGCCCGGTCAACTTCGCCAACTCCGTTATCGGCCGCGCCTGGACCCTGATGAGCATTAACCTGGGTGACATGCGGCCCGGCGCCACCTTCACCGCCAGTACCGGGACCACCATCAATTACAACAACATGTGCTGCGCCGAGAACGAAGAGAACAGCGCCTGGGAGCCCTTCCACGTACGCAAGGGCTTTAAAGCCGGTGAAAGCACGGTCAGCCTTTTCCGGGGCTGGAACGTCCTCGGCTTTAATACCGGCCCGCCCCAGCGGATGGTAGAGGTTATAAAAAGTATCGGTGGTCCCTTCGGCGGTGCTTTCACCTTCGTCATCGATCCGCTGGTAGCCAAGAGCCTCAAGGAAGAAGGTTACGCCGACCCCATGAAACTCAGTCAGTGGCTCCTGGATGAAATGAATCCCCGTTTCAAACGCCCGGAGACGGTGAACTTCATCGTCGCCGGCGGCGAAATGAATCCGATGTGGGTTGTTACCGATTTTTCCTATTTCCAGACGGTATCTATAGACCCCTGGATTCCCAGGACCGGTGTTAAGAAAGATGAAAGACCCCTGCGTATGCCGGAGGCGGTTATGTGCAAGGACGGCTCCTGCGGTATTCCGCAATAAAAAGGTCTCCCTCTCCCTTGATGGGAGAGGGCCGGGGTTAGGGAGATAAGCATGAAGGACATAAAAGGAAAAGTAGCTTTTATTACCGGCGGTGCTAGCGGGATCGGTCTAGGCATCACCAAGGCATTTGCCAAAGCAGGCATGAATGTCGTCATCGTCGATTCACGCCAGGACGCCCTGGATGAGGCGATGGCCTATTTCAAGGAAAACGGCGGCGAGGTCCACCCCATTCAACTAAATATCACCGACCGCGAGGCTTATATCAAAGCCGCCGATGAGGCCGAGGGAAAATACGGGAAAATCCACGTCCTCATCAATAACGCCGGTGTGGCTTCCGGCGGTCCTCCCCAGAACATAACCTTCAATGACTGGGACTACAGCATCGGGATCAACATTACCGGCGTTGCCAACGGACTGGTCATTATCCTGCCGCGTATTCTCCAGCACGGCGAAGGCGGCCACGTGGTGTCCACGTCCTCCACGGCCGGTTTCTGCGCTGTCAACGGTAATATCATCTACAATACCACCAAGTACGCTATTGCCGGGATGATGGAGACGCTGGCGGGAGACCTCGAGGGTACCGGCGTCGGCGCTTCGGTGCTTATCCCCGGTCCGACGGTAACCAATCTCGGCCCGTCAACTTTCGCCAACCGCCCTGAGCACCTGAAGAACGAGGGTCAGGAATGGCCCCCTAAGCCACCCCTGGACAAGGACGGCAAACCGATGCGCCGGCCACCCATGATGGACTTCATGAAAGTATTCATGGACCCGGTGGAAACCGGCGAACGCGTATTGCGGGGCATCAAGCGTAACGATATCTTCATCCACACCCATCCCGAGTTTCGAGAGGGCTATATTGCCCGTAATGACGCCGTTATCCGGGCGATACCTGACGAACTCCCGAACAAAGAGCGTGCTGAAATCATTAAGAAGATGGGGACATTGGCCTACAATCCCCTCTACGAAAGACAGACCACGCCCGGCCCGCCGGACTGGTAAACCGAAAAGAATACAACCCGTAGTCGACGAATCGATGGTGTAAATTATAGCCTGAGGCAAGACTCGGTTGCATTAATCATACCGTTTGTTATTATTCTTCGGCATATCCCAGGTTATTCCGTATTCTTCCGGTATTCTTGACATTCGCCATTTGGCAAACTAAGATGAATATTATATTTCAGGCGTGTAATCCACGCGAGGTTTGGGATGAAACTGGTTGTTACTATACCGGCTTATAACGAGGAATTCTCCATCGCGGGTGTTCTGAAGGAAATCCCCCGGTATATCGATGGTGTTGACATCATCGAAACTATCATTGTAGATGACGGCTCCGGTGATAATACCGTACGAGAAGCCCTGCTTAACGGCGTCGATGAAATCATTACCCACCGGGCTAATATGGGACTGGGCGTTACCTTCCGGGACGGTATCAACCACGCTCTGGAAAAAGATGCCGATATCATCGTGAATATAGACGCCGACGGACAATATAATGCCTCTCAGATACCTGACCTGGTAAAGCCAATTTTGGATGGTCAGGCAGAGATAGTACTGGGATGGCGTGATATCGATAAACTAGACTTCATGTCGCGGGGCAAGAAACTGGGCAATAAGCTGGCTACCTGGGTGACGCGCCGACTCTCCGGCCAGCCTATCAGGGACGCCCAGACCGGATTCCGGGCATTTTCCCGGGAAGCCGCTCTCAAGTTAAACCTGTACGGTAGATATACCTACGTACAGGAAACTATCATTCAGGCCAGCCACAAGGATCTGCAGATAGAGCAGGTACCCGTAGAATTCCGGGCTAGAGATGGGAAATCGAGACTTATCACCAATATTGGTGGTTACGCTTTCAAGGCCGGCAGGATAATCTTCAGATCCTACCGTGATTACTATCCCTTAAAATTTTTCTCATTTATCGGCGGGGTATTTTCCCTGGTAGGGATAACGCTGGGGATAAGAGTACTGGTCCACTTCAGCCAGACCGGACTGGTAAGTCCCTATCTACCCTCAACGATTCTGTCCTCACTACTATTGATCATCGGTATGGGTACCATCGCCCTGGGCGTTTTCGTGCATATGTTGAACAACCAGAGACGTTTGAGCGAGGAAATATTATACCGGCTGAAGAAGAACGGGAGTAAGAATGGTTCTGTTCATCACGCGGAAGTTCCCCCCTTCGAAAGGAGGGATAGAAAGAGCGGCGTTTGAGCTTAGCAGGAATCTATCCAGATTAACCGGAATAAAACTCATTAAATGGGGTGGCTCGAATAGATGGCTACCCTTTGTGCAAATTTCTATATAAGTATAAATACCCCCATAATGTCAGATAGCGCCCGTGACATTAATATCATAGCTCAAATCGCTGAAAGCGGTGAGATTGGTTCGACTCTACCCTATTGGATGGGTAGGCCCCCCAAATAAATGGCTCAGCTATATAGCCCCGCACGGAGCATTTACTATGGAAAGTAGCTTGTATTTTACCGATATATTTAATACTGATCACCTAAGAATCTATAAACTCACGGAAATAGATTCGCAAAAGGAAAACTAACCCATGGCTAAAGGCACGCTATATTTAATGCTCGCTAACGCCCTGTTTGCCCTGGTGGGTTATATCATCCACTTCTGGCTGGGGCGGCAGCTGGGGCCGATAGATTACGGGGCTTTCGGCGTGGTGCTGTACCTGATGACCACCGTCAACCTCCTGCTCACGTCCGGCGTCCCCCAGAGCGCCTCGAAATACATCGCCGAAGATAATTCTCGAATCGATAGCATTATCCGGGAGGCCAACAAGATACAGCTGGTTTTCAGCGTCGTGATATTCGGACTATACTTCGGGCTGGCCGGTGTTATCGCCGACCTGCTCGGGGACGCTTCACTAACGCCCTACATCAGGATATCCTCCCTGGCAATTCCCACCTACGCCCTCTACTCCGTCTACAGCGCCGGCTACCTCAACGGACTGAGAAGGTTCGGCCGACAGGCTATCAGCACGACGGGAGTATCGCTGGCTAAAGTCACCCTTGTTTTCACATTAGTAGCGGTAGGACTCGGGATAAAAGGAGCCCTTACCGGTTACATTACCAGCGCCATTGTCGGTTTTGTGTTTGCTTGGAGATTCCTGAAACCGCGAGCCTGGCAACAGTCCAATTTCGACTGGAAAAAGCTGGGGGCTTTCGGTCTGCCGGCCACGTTATTCGCCGCGGCTTTCTTCCTCCTCATGAGCATCGATTTGTTTGTCGTCAAGTCGATAGTTCCTGACGAAGCTCAAGTGGGTTTTTATACTTCGGCGACGACCATCTCCAAGGTACCTTTTTACTTCTTTACCGGACTGGCCGTAACCCTGCTGCCTTCTATCTCGAAAGCAACAGCCAATAATGACATTGAGTTGACTAAAAACTACATCGGCCAGTCTTTACGGTATTTGTTAATGCTCCTGGTCCCGGGTATGTTATTAATCAGCGCCACTTCGGCCGACCTAGTAACACTGGTTTATTCTTCGCAATATGCCGCCGCCGGCAGCGCCCTTAGTATCCTCGCCTTCGGAACCGGACTGCTGACGATATTCTATGTACTCGCACATATCGTCCTGGGCAGCGGCAAACCATGGATAATACTCATCATTACTCTGGTGGCGGCGGGAATTTGTATCACCCTTAATCTTCTACTGATTCCTGAATACGGTCTTTCAGGAGCAGCCTGGGCAACGACCATCACCGGGGTATTCTGTGTAGTTATTACCGGTACTTATATACTTTTTCGGTTCCGGACACTGGTATCCCTGCTATCGCTGATAAGGATAAGCGTGATTTCAACGGTAATCTATTTAATCGCCCATTACATATCAATTTCTCCCGGATGGTTGCCGCTACTCTATATCGGATTGGTCGTTTTATATATCGGTTTGCTGATAATTACCCGAGAAATAACCGGTAAAGACCTTACGATAGTCAAGAGCATGATACCCGGAGAGAGGTATCCGGGTGGTGATAACACCATGCCGTAACAGGTGACAGCGACTTAAAATATGGATAATCTAGGTGGTAAATACATCAAGTTACTCAGGTTACTCTGGCTGATACCGATAGTAACTCTCGCCTACATCGGCTGGGTAAATCTGTTGCCTTTCGGGGGTACGATAACCCATGCGATTGATGTCGGCAGTGACGACACCGCCGGCATGGCCAGGATTACCGGGCCATTCGACAGAATTTCCGAAATAATGGAGGATGACAGTCAAACCTACCGTGAACTGGAACAAGCCCTGGTATATTTCGAGGTTGAAGATAACAACCTGACCAAAGCCGGTAAAGTAATCGTGAGTGTTAGATTCCGTGACAATTTCCCGGCGGATACCAGGTTTCTACTGGGAGCCCGGAACGGACCGGGTTGGGATTATTCCTGGAAAGAAATATACGTACCCTTCTATCAGGAGTTAAGCCACCTGACTCCACTGCTGACAGATAACAGCACGGTGATTTACACTACCGGGCGCCGTCTTTCCGAAGACTTTACCAGCGTTGATGATTTCCTGCAAAATCCCCCGCCCGGTTCGGTAATAGCCACTAATGATAAGAACCTGCCGATAAACCTCACCCCGGTCAACGCTCCTTCACTCACCGCCGGTGCACCGGATAAATGGCAAATAATTAATACTCCATTACGGGGCAATCATACTATCTGGACCTACGTGACCAGCGAGTTACTCGAATTCAAGGTAATAAAACAGGACTTGAACTGGTACGAAGAACCTGATGAACTTACGGTGGGAATATACACGACTAATGATGATTTATTAACCGAGGTTGTTATCCCGGATGACGGTGACAGCAGCGTATCCAAAGAGATGGGGCCGCTACAGGAAGAGACTATAGCTATAGACGTACCCGGTCCCGGAGCCTACCGTATAGAACTGCAAGGGAGCGACGACCTGCTGATAAATCAGCTGGAGATAAATCAGGCCAGGCTGGTAGTAGCCGACCGTCTCTACCTGGCGGGTAATAACCAGTCTTATTTTCCCGGTGCATCCGGGATAGAATCCGTGACCCTTTACGGTAAGAATTACCGCGAGAATACGGTAGATTTCTACACATGGCATAACTCGGGACTGCAGTCTGTCTCGATTTCTGGAGACGGATACGAAGAGACTATCAATATAGACCTGGTAAAAACCCACTATCCGGTTGATATTGGACCCGGTACATACCAGGTATCGGTGCCCCGGCAGGACGTACTTATTTCAACCAACGGATACTTTTCCTTTTCCCCCGAAGCGCACTTTTTACCCCGGCGGTGCCAGTTGAGAGATATAAAATACGATATGGACTGGCTTCTGGAAAACGTCGATTATATAGTTTTTAATACCGAAGACTACACTACACCGGAGGCTGATGACGGCTGGCTGAGCGCCCGAACGCAATGGTCGGCTGATGAACTGTTTATCGAAAATAATAAGCTTGGGTTCTGTTTTAACATACCGCACCTATCCGAGGCACAGGATTTCCCTATCGCCATTGACCGGATAGACATCATACTCGAAATAGAACCAGTATGGAAAAGACCGTGATAAAGAAAAGCATTGATACACTAACACGACCATTAAAAAATGTCTGCCGGAATAAATACTGCCGGGGCGCAATTGCGTTTGTCCGGTACCTGTTCCTTCCAGCGCTGGTTACCTTCCTGCTATTACTGCTCATTGACATAGTGTTCCCCGATAGCGTTTCCCGGTACCTCAATCTCAATCACTGGTTAATCGGCATTATCGTTTTAGGAGTTATCACCGTCCTGACGCAGTCCGATAATGAAACCGGTAAAGCTCAGACTCACTCGATAAGAAACGACGTCATCCCCATCATCTGTTTCGGTTTAGTCGGCGCCACGATTGTCTGGTACCAGACACGGGATATCGGCTGGCTTTCTTACCTCGTTTCGCCGGTGAGTGGAATACTGATTGTGCTGTTGACTTTAATCATCTGGCAGGAACCTGAAGAGGAAAAGGGTGAAGACGAAAATAGCCCGGATAATTGAACTAAGTTATTTCCAGGTAGCTGTAATCTTCCTGGCGCTGGTCCTGCTCGATGTACTGGACGTGCTGAGCCTACCGGTGAATTCCCGGTTTATCATATTGGCCCTGCCGGTGCTCGCGTTGCCGCTATTACTGAAATCAGAAACAGTCGAAGAAAGAAAAACACCCGTCGTGCTGTTTCTCCTTCTCATACTGTTCGCGTTGGCATTAATGCTGCGGTTACTGCCACTTTCCTGCAACACCGTCCCACCCGGTTATGATCCCGGTTTTTATAAATACGCCCTCGATACGTATGCCGGTGCCCTGCCGCAAATCCCCGAAGCGGAACTGGCCGACTGGCTGAGAGAGATGTACCCCCAGGGACTCCCGGTGCTGTCCGACGCCCTGCACGTCACCGCCGGGACCGATTCGCTGGACATCATCAGCTATCTGTTCCCCGTACTGGGAGCATTGCTGGTATTCCCGGTCTACATGGTTACCAACAGCATCTTCGGGCAGAAAGCCGGAATCATTGCCGCGGTTCTGTACGTCGTTTCCTATACCCAGTACACCACTTTTACCCTGCTGTATTTAAAGAACGTACTGGGTCTATTGTTTTTGTTACTGGCCATCTACGCAGTGGAAAAAGAAAAATATGGGCTGATAGTACTGCCGTTTGCCGCCCTGGGCATTTTCCACCGGCCGGAATTCCTGCTATTCACGCTGATTCTAATTTTCTATTTTATCCTGCACCGCAAACGAGCCATTATTTACGCAGTATTAGCGACGGCCGTATTGATTCTCCCCTTCTGGCTGGTACGCTGGGAGGCAAACTGGGGCGTGCTGACGGGGGCGGTTAGTACCGCGGTGACCAATATCCAATCCGGTGAGGTAGCCGGGGGTGGCACTTTCTTTGACCTGGGTACCTATATCGAGTTTTCCGTTGCCTATCTACCGTTTGCCCTGGTGGGATTCATCCTCCTGGCGATAAAGAGGAAATGGAACGGTCTTTTTATTTTCTTTATTATCATTTTCGTTATCGTCGTGGCCAGGCTGTTCTTTTTTAACCGGTTCATTATCGCCCTGGACATAGCGGCTGTTATACTGGCGGCGGCGGGGATGAGCTACACCCTGCTGAACAGGAAAGACATCTGGAGATACGCCGGCACCGGCGCAGCTATCCTTATCCTGTTTGCCTCCGCGATTCCCACGATAAACCTGGCCACCGATACCCGGCCCCTGATTAGCGAGGAGCAATTAGAAGTAATCGAATGGCTGGGGGACAATACCGAGGAAGATGCCTATATCCTGGCCACCACCAACGACGCCCCCTGGGTACTCGGCTGGAGCGGTCGGAGGGTAATCGCCCCCGGGCTGTTCGAATGGGACAGATACGAAATAGACCAGTGGCGTGAATTCTTTAACACAAAAAGTCCCGTCGCAGCCGCGCAATTCCTCGAAGGCTATGAAAGCCCGGTCTATATATATTATTCCCGGGAACCGAATAACTACCTGGGCCTGGAGAAGTTTTCTGGTGATTTTTTTGAAACGGTATATAATAGTGATGAAGCCGTTGTTTATAAATATTCGGGAGGTGGCATCCCATGACATTCCTCGAGGTGTTAAGACTGGTATTCGGGGGGATATTTATCCTGTTCACGCCCGGCTTCGTCTGGAGTTATGTGTTCTTTGCCCGGCGTAAAATCGACTGGATTGAAAGGTTGGCCTTATCTTTCGGACTATCGATAGCGTTGGTACCGCTGGCGGTTTTCTGGCTGAACTGGCTTTTCGATATGAAAATTACCCTTCTAAGCACGTCGTTAACGGTAGTCGGTCTATTAGTGATTGCGGGTCTCTTTATATTAGCCAGGAAATACAGCTGGGGCAATATCTTCGCCGGTAAAATCAAGACCTATCTAAAAAGAGACTAAATATCAAAAATTGATATTAATCCGGGAGAAAGAGTACAATCTAGTACAACTCTAAAGTCTGCCGGTATTATAGTCGCGCTTTCGGTTTGCCAGACACATTTTACTAAACGGAGCACTAATTGTTTCAGGGAGGAACCTGCCCATGAAAGCCGCCTTTATCATTGCCCCCAGGAAATTTGAAATAAGAGATATCGACATGCCGAAAATCAGCGACGATGAAATGCTGATAAAGATAGAAGCCTGCGGAGTATGTTCGAGTGATATGTCCGGTTATCTCGGCACCGTCAGCGCCCATATGCCTTTCCCGCTAAGAGCCGGACATGAACCCGCCGGGACGGTGGTGGAAACAGGTAAAAATGTTAAAGGATATAAAGTCGGGGACCGCATAACCGGGTACTTTGCCGACGACTGCTATGCCGAATACGCCGTCTGCAACCCCACCGACCGTCTGGCGCGCGGGCACGGCACGATAATCGAGAAAATCCCCAACGGCATTCCGTTTGAACACGCCCTGGGAGAACCGCTGATGAGCCTGGTATCGATAGCCCGAACGGCCACCCCGGAAATGGGCGATTACGTTTTCCAGGTGGGTTGCGGCTTCATGGGTCTGGGCATTATCGCCGGAGTAGCCCATCCCAAGCTCCGCGAATATATCGTGGCCGACCTCGATGATAACCGGCTTAAAATGGCCAGAGAACTCGGGGCTACCGTCACTCTCAATCCAGATAAAGTAGACGTGGTTGCTGAAGTGATGAAGATAACCGGCGACCGCGGCGTCAACGTGGCTATCGAAGTCGTCGGACATCCTCCGGGGATAAAAATGGTCGGCGACGTTCTCAAGAACAACCGGGGTAAAATAATCATGGTCGGCTGGCACCAGGCACCGGACACCTACGAACTGTTCAGCTGGATAAAATCACCTATCATTTACAGTCCCCAGGGCATCGGTATGTCCACCGACCACCAGAGTGAACTTACCCGGGCGATGTGGGCCCTGGAAAAGGGTATTTATCCCATGGACAAGCTGGTAACGCACCGCTATAAACTGGAAAACATCGGGCAGGCCTTTGAGGATAATCTCAACCGGATACCCGGCTATATCAAGGGCGTCGTTATGCCCGGGATATAAAACGGGATATATAATAGAGGCGTAGCTCGCTTAAACTTAGAACGGGGCGTCCAAGAGGGGCACAGCCCCTCTTTCCTAACCTTCCCCCTCTCCTTGATGGGAGAGGGGGACACAGGGGGAGAGGTAGACAACAAATCATAGAGGAAGCAACCAATGAAACTTGGAAGATTCATCGTCGATACGCATGTCCACTCCCAGCGCCATGCCGCCGGCAAGGCGTTAAAAGGCTC
>DAOUER010000065.1:0-30364 GCA_034430375.1 Dehalococcoidales bacterium | reverse complement strand
TGGGAATTCTTTTACATGAATATCAATAGATTCGGATGCTATTTTGATATTATCTACTTTCTCAAGTTCAGAAAGGAGTTTTCGATTCAATCTATCCCGGAGTATCCTTCTCTGCCTCACTTCTGTAATATATCTGATATTCATCGTTATCCAGTTATCGGTTAATTTAGCAAAAACTGTAGGTTCTGTCGCCTTTTGTGGCAGGTAGTATTTGTCGGATAGCATTGAAACAGAAGCCTCAGATTTGGTGGTTATCTCCTTGGTTTCAGTATTAATGACCATTTCAATAATCTTCAGGGCTTCTCTCCAATCACTATCATAAGTTATCGGAATACTAATCTCATCCCAGATATACGGATGGTCTCTCGTATAGTTATTTACAATACCTGATAATACCAGGTTGTTCGGTATAATGGAGAGACGTCCAGTGGCCTGATCACCATTTACCCATTCATTCGTCTCCAGTAAGGTGGTGTAAAATATACCGATATCGATAACGTCTCCAATCTTGGAATTGACCTCAATCCTATCGCCGATATGATAGGTGCCGGTCAGGAATATTACTAATGATCCGGCGAAATTCTTGAAGACATCCTGCAAAGCAACTGCAGCCCCAGCCGCGAGAATACCGTAGGAAACCAGTAATGCCTGTAGATTTTCTACCCAAATCGCTATTCCAGCGGCAATAAATATGAGAACGGAAAGCATTGAAGCTATTCTCTTCATGGAATACCGTGTTTTAGGCTCTGTGATTCTTTTAGCTATTATTAGCTCGATAATTATCTTAATGACTAGGTAAATTATCAGGAGAGCCAGGAAAGTATAAAATACTTTGGTTAGAGAGCTATTTGGAAACTTGAACTGGATAAACCATAACGTACCAGTAAGAAGTGTCAACAAGCTTATGACGACCAATCTTGTGTTCATTATCCCCTAATATCTCCATGGATCTTATTGATATAAAAATAGACTAGCCGGTACTTAGTGACTTGCCAAATAGGATTGGTTTGAATTTACGGAACAGGCACTTTCAGTGTTCTATCCTGGGTTTATGCAGGCTGTTTTCAACAATCAGAAGATAGGCAAGTCACTAAGTACCGGTATTAAGCACAATTAGCAATACGATCTGTATCACCGGCTTACCGGGACACTTCAATTTTTGATCAAGCTGTTTGTCTTATCAACATTAAACCGTATTATCTTCTATCACAGCTTCAGCCGCATTCTCCTTGACGGATTCAATGCCTTTCAGTGCACTCTCTTTGGCGTTATACCCCTGAGACACCGCGATGATCTCTCCGTTGGTAGCAACCAGATTAAACCTGTATTCCCCCGCCTTGTCTTTGTTTATCTCGAACTTGGCATCGGGTTTGCGTCTACCAATTTTCGTTATCTTCCGCTGTACTATTCCCATATATGACTCATAACCATGGCTGGTGTAATAGCGGTCAAGCAATTCCAGGTCTTTCTCTTCCTGCCACTTGTTGATTTCTTCAAGCCACATGTCTTTGTCCATACCTGGAGCATTTTTTAAGACTTCTTCCGGCATATCCATAATAAATCTCATTGTCTTGGGGTGCCATTCTAAAGCAACCCAGGGTATGGCAAACCACTTATCACTGATACCGAGAATACCACCGAATGCGACTAAGGCAAATGCAATAAGACCTTCACGCATATCCACTATGAAGTTCTGTACCTGCCCCATATCGTCGCCCTTTTCATTGACTACATCGTACTGTTCCAACTGATTACTGGATACAAACCTTGCCATTTTGCTGCTCATTGTATTCCTCCTTATGTATTTTGTAGCTTTCCTAACTTGTTCATCAATTCGTTAGTAATTGAAAGGGTTCGTCCTTCAATATCATCATTTCGCCATTCTAAATGTCAGAAGCTGAATAAGTTATAAAACTTGGGTGTAAAATGTTGTAAAACTATGACATTTAGGAGATGACCAAAGCCCAGCACCTCCACTTTGATTTTATTTTAGTGGGGAAATAATACAACTCCCCTCAGTTCTTGTCAAGTTATTATAAACTGCCCCTAAAAATTCCAGATATTTGATGAATAATCACTCGAAAGGAAGGGATAAAGGATAAAAAAGTAAAAAGTGGCATCGGCTGGGATTAAACCAGCGACCAAGGGCGAAAGAGTCATATGCTCCATTTTTAATGAACTGATTTAATCATCTGGAACTCCATTTAGACAAAACACAATAACTTTGTTTCAGGGAGAGATAGGGTCTCCGCCGTCTCCAGTCTGTGAGTTTACGATGGCCAATAAAAGGCCAGCGTTTTTCATACCCTATATTTACAAAAAGTCAAATTGAGATACATCAAGAACTAGCTCTTTTGTCATCCCTCCCCCGGGGGAAATATAGATGAAGAAATAAGAAAAGCCTCCAATAAATGTGAGGCTTTCGCCACTAGAGTTTACGCAGGATTAAGCACTCAGATCAACAATAAGATATTATTGATTCACCTGGTGACAAGTAGTATTTTCGGTATTATCTACGTAGTAATCGTTAAAGTAGCGGATTTTGATATACAACAGGTTGTGCCGATTGTTGTTTACGTTTTTATGCTGTGGCTGGCAATGTTAGCTGTCGCGCTACCCATAGCAGGTCAGGGTTTCATGGGAAACAAAATCCGGGGTATGGTCTGGCTGGAACAACTGGCGCTTCATATCATTTTCGGATTTAGTTTCTGGTGGACGCTAGGGATTGTTTGAATTATATTTTCACTTAACCATTTTTATGTATTATATCGATGGTCTCTATTAGACACCCCAAATTATGTAGATTTAAACAGTGCCGCCCATACAATCGCGTCTAGAATCGCTGTATGTATGGCGAAATACCCGCCACCCGCGACTGCCAGCCAGTAGGCGACTCCCTCCCTCGCCTGTAAGCTTAGTAAAGCCCAGACCAGAGCTATCGAGCCAATGCCTACCAGAGCTAGAATGGCCCGTATGATTACCCAGGTTCCAGTAGAAGGGGCGCCAACATAGAGATTTGTCAAGGGCATCCAAAGGGCCGAGGGTAACAATATCAATATGAATATTGCGAAGAATAAACTGAAACCAAAAGTATTGGCTATGGTTACTTCAGAAGGAGACAGCCGGAAGAGAATATAATAGAGAAACGCAAAATATCCCAGGGCAGATAAGATCATGGAAATTGTATAAACCGGTCTGATATTTTCCGGGACGCCACCCCACAGGATGCTCGCTCCTCCAGACTGTACGTTGAGTCCGTAAATATAGCTGCCGATGACAGCAATACCCCCGATAGCGTTGACAATCAATAGTATAATCTGCTGTGTCGCCATAATAATACCTCCATAGTTATCTTTAAGCTTCAGACCTTCTGATAGCCGCTAGTAGTACCCCGGGTCCGCCGTGGACTCCCAGACCGGCCCCGAGTTCAGCAATGGCGATTTTTTCTTCCTGGATAAAGTCACTCAGGCGCTGTTTTAACTGGTCTGCCTGGTCTGCTACTTTACTGTGCACTATGACAAGTTCGCTAATTGGTATGTTCTTCTTCACGAATTCGTATATCTTGTCCGTGCCTTTACGTATAGTGCGTACCAGTCCTGCCCTAACTATTTCTCCGTCGTGAAAGGTAAGTAGCGGCATAACACTGAGGATTCTTGATGCCGCGGCGATTGTCTTGTTCACTCTACCGCTGCGGGCCAGATATTTCATCGTTTCAAACATGCCGAACATACGGACCTCATCAACGGCCTTGTTTGCTTCTTCAATTACTCCGGATAAGCCGGCCCCTGATTTTGCCCTTCTCGCTGCCGCAGCTGCCACAAGACCTAGCCCGCCTGAATTTAACTTGGAATCGATAATCTCGATGGGACAATGACTCTCCAGCGTTTTCTTGGCCACTGTCGCCGAGTTGAAAGTCCCGCTGATTCTGGATGAAATGTGTATGGACACAATACCGTCGGTATTATCGCAGTATTCCTTATATACACTGGTAAAATCTTCAGGATTGGGCTGAGAAGTAGCCGGATGTAAAGGTGAAGATACCAGCTTGGAGTAGAACTCATCTCTTGAGATATCGACCCCATCGCGATAGGTCTCAGAACCAAAGCGAAGGTATATTGGTACTATCCTGATACCTAGCTCTGTAGTCAGTCCTTCAGGCATATCGGATGTGCTGTCTGTTATCACCTGTACTGTCATATTCCCCTCCTCCTAAAACAGACTTTTTATTCTAACTATAATCTAATCATCAATTAAGTTGACATTAGCACGGGGAAAAACACCTGCCAGGCTAATAGGGCTTTGGCGGTGAGACTGAGAATGATATATACTTTCTCACCAAATAAATAATCCCGCCAGGGTCCCACTTTCTTGTACTGCAATACCATATTGATAGCAAAGCAGTTGAAGAAAAGAAATAAAGAAACAATGATCCCGTAGACGAATCCGGGTGGCGATACGGTGAGTCCCGGTGCCACTACGTAAATCACTATCGCTACCCAGGGGATGATGCCTGCGAAACTACCGAACCAGAATGGCAGCCAGCTCGGCTTGCCCGGTTTTTCGTATTTCTCCTGTAACGCACCGAACAATATCATACTGGCATTAGTACCAAAAATTGCCAGTAAAGCCGCTATGTCACTAATACCAGTGATCTGAGAAATCAAAACGATCATGATTGAAGAGCTGAAGAAGTACTCTATCCAACGCCCGTAGTTACGGCTTTGCAGTAAATTACGCTTATACCATGGAAAGACCGGTGGCGATGCAATTATCAACAGAGCTCCGGCCGAAATTGCGAGGAATGCGAAAACACCCCATCCGGTTGAAATGCTAAAGAGAGTATTAAGCTCCGGAGCGGTGCCCGGAGGTCCGTTCATGAAGGTAGAAGTAACCGGAAGAGAGAAATTGTTGGTAAGTACTGCTATCATGACCGCCTGGACCGCCAGAATAAGACCGACAACTATATTCCAGATTCGCAACCGGCCAAGTCTTTGTTCAACAGATTCGTCGATAACCATTGTTTACCTCCTTTTTGCATAAGGTCTTATAGGAATAAGGGTGATTATAAAGATATAACAAAATAGTATACAGCGCAAGTGCCGATGATATATATCGAAAAATAATCTTTATTTTGTTATTATAAAAAAATATCTTACATAAAAATGTGATAAATATCGCTTAATATTGACAATCTTTACAATAAGATTATTATTGATAAGTATATTAAGAAAGGAGGTATCCAATCATGGCAGTAGAAGAAGTTGGAGAAAAATATATCTGTAATATATGTGGGAATGAAGTAACTGTTACTAAAGCCGGCGGGGGTACACTGGTTTGTTGCGGCGAAGACATGGAAAAAATAGAATAGGATCAAAATCCTTCTAAATCATAGTTTTTTTATAATGATTATCCAAAATTGAGGATTTAATGAGTCAAAATAAAGATATCTGCGAAAATGCCGCTATCCAGGTGGATAATGTGTATAAGAGTTTTGGTAAGGTGAAAGCATTATCCGGGATAAATATTCAGGTTGATTCCGGTATTGTTTTCGCCCTCCTTGGACCGAATGGATCGGGGAAAACCACACTGATCCGGATTCTTACGACGCTTCTCAGGCCGGATTCGGGAACCGCAACAGTCGGTGGCTTCGATGTGGAACGTGAACCGGCCAGGGTAAGGCCGATCATCGGACTTGCCGGTCAGTACCCGGCGGTGGACGAAAACCTCACGGGAAAAGAAAATCTCGAAATGATTGGTCGACTGTATCATCTGGGGAGAAGGCAATCGATGCAACGGGCAGTTGAATTACTGGAACATTTTGAACTTTCAGATGCCGCTAACCGGAGGGCCAAGACCTATTCCGGTGGGATGCGAAGGCGACTCGACCTGGCAGCGGCACTTGTGGCCAATCCCTCAATACTATTTCTGGATGAGCCGACCTCCGGGCTTGACCCGAGAAGTCGAATCGGTCTCTGGGAAGTCATTAAATCTCAGGCTAAACAATGCAATTCAGTTTTTCTCACCACCCAATACCTTGAAGAGGCCGACCGGCTGGCTGATAGAATCGGTATCATGGAAAAGGGCAAGATAATCCAAGAGGGTACTCCTCAAGAACTTAAGGACTGTTGCGGTGGTGAAACACAGGTAAAAATGAGACTCACTGACCGAGCTCAAACCTCACGTGCCTCAGAACTCCTCGGAGAAATCGCTCAGTGTAAGGTGAACCAGAATGGCGAGATGGGAGAAATCAGTTTCCCGGTGACTGAAGGAACATCGGTGTTAGCAGATATCGTGCGAAAACTTGATGCAAACGGGATAGTCTTGGCCGAACTCGGGTTGACACAACCAACACTCGACGATGTATTTCTAGCAATCACCGGGCATACCGCAGAAGAAGAAGTTGATAAAGACCAATGAAAAGCGGCAGGTAATATATAGTGCGAAGTAAGATACTCGAAACCCTCTCCGATATCTGGGTTATGACACAACGTGATGTCAGGAGATATTTGCGGCTGCCACAGTTGCTTCTAACCAACATTATCCTTAATGTTGTATTGTTGGTCCTTTTCAATTATGTTTTCGGCGGGGCTATTCAAACCGGAGGTGTTGCCTACATTCAATACTTTTTACCCGGATTCCTGGCACAATCGGTGGTATTCGGCTCTACCCAAACAAGTGTGGGTATTTCAGAGGACCTCTCGAAAGGACTGATCGACCGCTTCCGTTCATTACCCATGGCACGTATTGCCCTTCTGAGCGGTCGTGTTGTTTCAGATGCGTTACGATATCTTATCCTGATAACTATTATGATTGGGGTAGGATATGCGGCTGGATTCCGCTTTGAGGCGGGGTTTGGACCTGCTTTCTTAGGAGTCTGGCTTATTGTCTTGTTTGGTATCGCTTTAACCTGGGTCGGGGTTTTCATAGGGATTTCAGTAAAAGACGTTGAAACAGCTCAAGTAGCGGGATTTGTCTGGGTTTTCCCTTTGGTATTCGCCAGTTCACTTTATGTACCGATCGAAACAATGCCTTCATGGCTGCAAGTTTTCGCTGAAATCAATCCGGTTACCCCAATGGTAGACACCATACGTGGTCTATCATGGGGGACAGACATCTCTTCTTCATTGTGGAAGATACTTGTATGGGATGCAGGGATAATACTAGTTACCCTTCCCCTAGCTTTGCGTAAATACCGGCTGCTTACCAAATAATATCTGTCTGTAAACAAAAACAGCGGCAGTGGTTGTGATAAAATTATAGACCAGAGTGTAAAATATACTTACAAAAATAACTTAGCGTTGAAAGTTAATTGCATATACCCGCCTTTGTTTTAACAAGTTTGAAACTGATGGGTTTGACGTAGATAAAGCCTCCTCTATCTCCCCGTCCACTCGTTTTGATCCTCAACTGTTTATACAAAATATCAGAGGGTTGGCAGACAGCAAACTTAGCTCAGATACATTGAAATATTGCGTACATGCAATTTCAAAATATCCCAAGCATATTATATGCCCGGAAAACATACAAGCCCAGATTTTTATCCTGAGAATTACCCTGTCTGAAAAGCGAGCATAGGCCAGTGTCCGATATTGAGGTGGTGGAGTTGGCTAAAGAGCTGAAGGGATAACCCCCCGTTCAAGCAAAGGGAAAGGCTGGAGGGCTGTCGCGGTCAGGGAGATGCTTATCAATCCGGCCTATAAAGGGACGCTTATAGTAAATCGTCATCTGCATATCTCCGATATCGCCAGGGTAGATATGAGCAAGGCGATCATCATCCCCGTACCCGGGATAGTTTCGGAGCAGGATTGGGATATCGTTCAGAAGCGCCTCGCGGGTAATAAGAGTGTAAGACCCATGCAATCAAAAGGCTGGCTCTTGCAAGGCCTGATAAAATGCGGGCTGTGCGGTCTAAGCTTCCGTACGGAGAAGAATCATAATTACCGGTATTATGAATGCCGAGGCAGGCTAAAAACCAACCACCTTGACGGCTCGCCTCGATGCACATCACGCAGGCTAAGGGCTGAATGGCTGGAAGAACAGGTATAGCAAAGGATAGAGACGGTTATGAACGACCCTGATAAACTGCAGCTTTTGCTACGGGAAACGGTCGACAATCTAAAAAGCCGAAAGGAAGAGCTTGAAGCCAGGATTCTGCCGATCAATCAAAGATTAGGGCAGATAGCCGAGCAGAAAGCCAGATTAGCTGATAATTGGGTGAAGTTGAATATGGATACCAAAAACTATAGTAAGCTTCAACGGAACCTGGATCAAGAAGAGGCCAAGCTGAAATCTATTCGCAATGACGTCGACCCTGCACAGATACAAGAGCTTGAGAGTACGCAGGGTGTGCTAAGGTTTTGGGAAACTCAATTACGGTCGATGGCATGGAATACCGAGAATGAAGACGGCAGCATGGTAAGTGTTGTAGAGAAGCCCCATAAAACTGCCCTGAAGATAGTTGGATTTGAAGACAAAGACGCAAGCAATATATTGCACTTCCCGGCTACAAGACGAGAATTACTAGATTTGCTTCAGGTGAGAGTAGTTGTATTTATTGATAGGATAGAGATCAATGCAGTGTTTCCGATTGAGCCCATAGATTACTAAAAGTATCCTTCCACGAGGGGGACTGAGGGGGAGGATTTATTAACAACAAAATCCCCCTCTCCTGCGGAACGCCTTGCCAGGAGAGGGGGACAAAGGGGGTGAGGTTTAAAAATACCTACCCTTGCAAAATAAATCCGCCTTGTTCATAATAGGTGCAGTTTATATGTTCCACTTTATTGTTTGGAGGGTAATTTCATGCCATCAATAGCCGAACTCAATAAATACGGCGAAGACCTGGAGAGGATGGTCAGGCTGCGCACCTCGCCCATAGCCGTCAAGATGCTGGAAACGGAGGCGGATATCCCGGAGGGGGCGGTACGGCCCTGGAAAAATAGGGGGCAACATATTGCCCAGTGCCAGGCCTTTGCTTTATCGCGGCGGAACCGGGAGACCGTAGCCATGCTGGAGGAAGACCACTGGTGCTTCGCGCCCATCATCGCCTACGGACACGAGGACAAGCCCGAGGACCAGGAACTGCAATTGTTCCTTCAGTTTCCCACCTTCCCCCGGGACAAATACATCGGCATTGTCAGCGCGCCGCTGCGGACGGCCAATTTCGAGCCGGATGTTGTCATCATCTACTCCAACACCACCCAACTGCGTAACATGATCAACCCGCTCAGCTTCGCCAACAAAGACGCCGTGGAGTACTGCTTTTTCCCACCCGCCTGCGCTTATCAGGTTATCCCGGTGATGGAAAACGGGAAATACATGATTACCCTCCCCGACCCCGGCGACTATATGCGGGCGCTGGCCGACGAGGAGGAAATTATTATCTCCGTACCGGTCGCCCGGATGGAGGAATTCGTTACCGGGATCCGGAATATGCTGGAGAACGAGTGGGGCTACGAGCGCTCTGGGATGTACATGTTGCATGATTTTCCGCAGCCCCCGTTTTACCAGATGCTGTTCCAGCGGTGGGGTCTTTCTCCCAAGGACACAGACGATAAGAAGTAAAAAAGGGCTCAGCGCAAACGGATGCTGGCGGTATAAATACCGATACCTATCGCCAGGAGATCAAAGATTATCCTGAGTGCCCCGTAGGGAAGTCCTCCGAAGGTAAGGATGTTGATCAGGTAGCTGACGACCACGGCGGCGCCCCCGAAAACGGCTAGCCAGAGCCCCCGCTTACGGTTGACGGATAGACTTACTACCTCGCCGATACCGTAGCCTACTGCTCCGGCTAGTATCAGTCCCAGATAGAAAAAGGGCATGATACTGTCGATAGCTCCCCAGGCCAGACCGGTCACCACGGCCATACCCAGGGCGGCGCCGGCACCTTTCAGGTAATAACTGCCGGAAACACGGAAGGTCGGTAATTTACTGACCCTGGCGCATTCCGGGCAGCGGGCTCCGACGGGTGATTGCACCATACACCTGGGGCATATCGGTTTACCGCATTTGCCGCACTTGAGGTTGGTCTCAATATCCGGATGAGCTGCGCATTTCATGGCTAGTCGTTATCTTCCAGCAGTTCCCGCGGTTCGATGGATTTCTGGAACATCCAGGCTTTCCTGTCCCGTATATCCCGGTCGAAGAAGAGGCGGTTGAACAGGATTTCCTTTATACTGATGTCCAAATCTTTACTCATCGGCTGAGCGGTCATACGCTTGATGGCTAATACCAGGAATATCGCCAGAAAAGCCATGATTACGTTCAGTTCTTCCTGGAATGCCCAGTAGGTTACGGGTAATGAAAGAGCCGATAGGAATACCGGTAACGGTGAACTGCGTACGACAACGGTGCCGATAACGACGATGCAAATGGCGATTATGGCCGGAAAGGCGGTGCTATCGTTGATGCTGGGAACGATGATGACGATTCCCAGGGTCGTGGCGGCGCCCCGGCCGCCGTGGAAGCCCAGAAAGACCGGCCAGTTGTGCCCGACTACCGCGGCCAGACCCACCACCACCTGCTGGGCTATATCCATGTCCACCGCGTGGGCGATGGCTACCATTATCATGCCCTTGCCAAAATCCCAGAGGCCTATCGCCAGGCCGTATTTACGCGAGGTGGCCCTCCAGAGATGACCACTCCCTACCTGCTTGGTGCCCTCGGACCTCAGGTCCACGCCGTGTGCTTTGGCCACCAGGAAAGAGACCGGTACCGAGCCCAGGAGATAAGCGCCAACTATTAATATCGCCCAGATACCCCAGTCAGTCATTCGGCTCCTTTATTACCTATTATATCACTGATTTGCCAGCTTCAACATCCGCATATCGGCCATGGCTGTAAGTTGCTCTACAGCTTCCGCCGGTACGGCCACCCCGCCCATCATTACTTCATTATTATCATCAATGCCATGGTAGTCGGTCCCGCCGGTGGCGACAAGGCTATACTTATCCGCCAGCCCAGCCAGAAAAACGATTTGGTCATCGGAGTAGTCCTTGTAGTAAGCTTCGACGCCGATGAGGCCGGCTTTTTTCAGGTTTATTATCATCGCTTCGGGCTCGTTTACGGTGAAAGGATGCGCCAGCACCGGCAGCCCTTTAACCGATAATATCAACTCGACCGCCTCGGCCGGTGTCATTTTCTCTCGTTCAACGTAGGCCGGCCCGTTCTGGCCGATATATTTGTTAAAGGCTTCATTAAAAGAGGTAATATACTTTTTTTCGAGCATGGCCTCCGCGATATGCGGGCGGCCTACCGAGCCTTCGCCGGCTATTTCCCGGACACGCTGCCAATCGATATTTACACCGAGGTCACCCAGTTTGGCTACCATACCGCGGGCTCGTATCTCGCGGGAATTACGGAACCTTTCCAGGGCGGATTTGAGTTTCCGGCTTTTATAATCCAGGAAGTAGCCCAGGACATGGGCCTGTCCTTCCGGCATATCGGTACTTATTTCAACTCCGGGAATCACCTTCAACTCCGGGTGGACTTTGGCCGCTTCCAGCGCCGGAATGATTCCGTCGATAGAGTCGTGGTCGGTGAGAGCGATGGCCTGCAACCCGAGTCCGGCGGCTTTACGGACGATATCCGCAGGACTGAATTTACCGTCGGAAGCCGTTGAGTGAAGGTGGAGGTCTACCTGTCCCACTACCCGCTTGTCTCCCGGGTGATTCTTTCTATACCGGTAGCCCGGCCGCTGGCGGCATCTATTTCTACCATCACGGCATTAAGCAGCGGTTTGCCTTTACCCACCGATAGCTGGTGGGGCATCATCGTCAGGAAACGCTTCATAACCGCTTCGGGGTCGTCCCCGATTATCGAGTCGGTGGGACCGGCCATGCCGATATCGGTAACGTAGGCCGTTCCGCCGGGGAGTATCTGGGTATCTATCGTGCCGACGTGGGTATGGGTGCCGAGGACGGCGCTGACCCGCCCGTCCAGGTAACGCCCCATGGCTATTTTCTCCGAGGTCGCTTCGGCGTGAAAGTCAACGATGATAACCGGGGGTTTCTCGGAAAGACCCTCTAATAATTTGTCCATGGCCCGGAAAGGGCAATCGTAGCTGTTCATGAAAGTCCGGCCGATGATGTTGACCACCATTACCTCGCCGGTTACCAGGTAACCGCGCCCGGGCACACCCGCCGGGTAATTTAGCGGACGCACGATAGGCATTTCAGCATCGTCGAGATGGGGGATTATTTCCTTCTGGGCCCAGATGTGATTGCCGGAGGTGAGAACATCAACACCGTTCCTCAACAATTCTTTGGTGGTTTTCACCGTCAGGCCGAAGCCCCCGGCCGCATTTTCACCGTTGGCTATTACCATGTCCAGCGCATACTGACGGCGCAGGCCGTGTAACAGCTCATGGATTATCTGCCGGCCGGGACGACCGACGACATCCCCGATTACCAGTATTTTCATATTTATCTTATTTGGCGTAGTCTACCGCCCGGGTTTCCCGGATAACGGTGACCTTGATCTGCCCCGGATAGTCCAGCGACTCTTCCACTTTTTTCACGATATCCCGGGCCAGCCTCATGGCTCCCAGGTCGTCGATTGCTTCCGGTTTTACCAGTATCCGCACCTCGCGTCCAGCTTGAATCGCGTAGGACTTCTCCACGCCTTTAAAGCTGTCGGCGATATCCTCCAGCGCTCTCAATCGTTTCAGGTAATTTTCCAGTGATTCGCGCCGGGCACCGGGCCGGGCGCTGCTGATAGCGTCGGCGGCCGAGGTTATATAGCCCCAGATACTGGTATCGCTGGTTTCGAGATGGTGCTCGGCGACACCCTGGAGTACCTCGGTAGACTTTTCCCACTGTTTGACCAGGTCGGCCCCGATAGCAGCATGGGTGCCTTCCACCTCGCGGTCGACCGCTTTACCGATGTCATGCAGCAGACCGGCTTTTTTAGCGGTATTAACATTGGCGCCAATCTCCGCCGCTATCATGCCGGCCATGTGAGCCACCTCCATACTATGCTCCAGGGCGTTCTGACCGTAACTGGTGCGGTACTTAAGTCTACCCAGTAGTTTCACCAGTTCCGGATGCAGCTGTACTCCCAGCTTCATGGCTGCCTGTTCACCGGCGGTGACGATATCGGCATCCACTTCCTCTTTGGCTTTCCCGACCATTTCTTCGATGCGGGCCGGGTGAATACGTCCGTCGAGGATCAGTCGATTCAAGGTTACCCTGGCGATTTCGCGGCGGATGGGGTCGAAGCTGGATAGTGTGACGGCCTCCGGCGTATCGTCAATGATAAGGTCAACACCGGTGGCTTGTTCCAGGGCCCTGATATTTCGTCCTTCACGGCCGATGAGACGACCTTTCATCTCATCATTGGGGATGGGGACTACCGAGGTGGTGCTCTCGGCTACAATCTCCGAAGCGCTGCGTTGTATGGCAGATGATAATATTTCCTGAGCCTTCTCGTTGGCGTCTTCCTTGAGCTTGTCTTCCCACTGGTGTAACCGCCGGGAAGCTTCCTGCTGCATCTCCACTTCCATGGCTTCCAGCAGCGAGTCCCGGGCCTCATTGCTGGACATCCCGGATATTAATTCGAGTTGTTCCAGCTGCTTGTCCTTAAGCTCGCCCATCTGGTTTCGGATAGTATCAATTTCCTTTTCTTTATTGGTAATGTTGCGTTCACGTTGTTCAGCGCCCTCTATTTTCCGGTCCAATGTCTCCTGTTTCTGGCTTAACCGGTTCTCCTGTCGCTGTAATTCACTTCTTCTTTCACGGTACTCAGCATCAGTGGTGGCTTTATTTTTCTTGATTTCCTCCTGGGCTTCCTGGAGGATTCCTTTAGATTCAGTTCTGGCTTCGGCTACCATTCTGGCAGCTTTCCTTTCGGCAATACGCAACTGCCGGTTGAACACCATTCGCCGGGCGAAGAAAGCGATAGCGGCGCCGCCGATAGCACCAATGACAAGGCTAAAGAATAAAGCAACCCAATAGATTGGTTCTCCGCTCATTTGTCCTCCTTATATATACGCAGGGAGCTTTCCCTACGCTCGCTCCATAACTTATCAACGGTCTGTTGAATAACATCATAGTTAAAACCCCGGCGCCTGAGGTAATCAGCTAGGCGACGGCGAAATAGCTGATAATCTACCGGGGATATCCGGCGTACCCTTTTTACGGCCGCCTGGTAGGCACTATCATTATCATCAACATCGCTGATAGTCCGCGTAATCAGGTCGTTATCAATACCTTTTCGCCTTAATTCCATCCCGGTCAGCCACTGACTCCGCGGGCTGCAGTCCTGGCGGTTTTCTTTCCAGAACCGGGCGAAAGAGACATCATCGATAAGTCCCTGGTCTTTCAGTTTAACGATTACTTTTTCAAGGTAATCTCTATCAAAGCCACGCTGTAGCAGCCTCTGTCTGACTTCATACTCACTACGCGGTTTATAGCTTATATAGCTTATGGCGGCATTAAAGCATCGCCGGAATTTATCGGCGGCGGCCAGCTCTTCCACCTGGCTTTCGGTGAGTTCCTGCTCGGTCCTCAGTCCAGCCTGAGAAACAACATTCGGCGGCAGGCTGAAAGCGTACTTGCCGTCGAGGTATATATTTATTTTCTTATCACGACTCTTAGCCGTGGTCAGTTTCGTTATTACACTCATTAATTGTTCCCAAAAGAACGCAAAAAGGCTGAAGCCTTGACCTCAGCCTTTCCATTGCCACCTGTATAGACAAATTTTATATAATATTAAAAATGCCTTTATTCTTCTTCAGGCAATGTTGAGTGGGTACCCTGAGCTGAGGTTCTAATCCGTTCCTCTATTTCCCGGGCGATTTCGGGATTTGCCTTCAGGAATTGCTTGGCACTTTCCCTGCCTTGCCCCAGGCGGGTATCGTCGTAAGAGAAAAAGGCACCGGATTTGGTTAACAATCCCAGCTCTACACCGATATCAAGAAGGTTGCCCTCTTTGCTGATACCATGGTCAAACATGATATCGAATTCAGCGGTACGGAAGGGAGGAGCAACCTTGTTTTTTACTACTTTAGCCCTAACACGACTGCCGATGGCGTCGGTTCCCTGTTTGATGGTTTCGGCTCTACGCAGGTCTATTCTGACCGAGCTGTAGAACTTCAGAGCTCTGCCGCCGGTGGTCACCTCGGGATTCCCGAAGACGATACCCACCTTTTCTCTCAACTGATTAATGAATAATACGGCGGTACCGGACCGGCCAATGGCGGCGGCCAGCTTTCTTAAAGCCTGTGACATTAGACGGGCTTGCAGACCCATTTGAGGGTCTCCCATGTCTCCCTCTATTTCAGCACGGGGAACTAAGGCGGCCACGCTATCAATAACTATAATATCAACGGCGCTACTCCTTACCAATGCTTCGCATATTTCCAGGGCCTGCTCACCTGTATCGGGTTGAGAAATGAGCAGGTCGTCCACATTCACGCCGCAGTTGGCGGCATAAGAGGGGTCCAAGGCGTGCTCTGCATCAATATAGGCAACCAAACCTCCTCTTTTTTGGGCTTCAGCAATTATATGTTGAGCTAATGTAGTTTTTCCGGATGATTCGGGACCGAATATTTCCGTGATTCTGCCCTTGGGAATACCTCCGATACCCAGGGCAAGGTCAAGAGCCAGCGAGCCGGTAGGAATAGCTTCCACGGGCGGCAGTCCGGCCGACTCCCCCAGTTTCATGATGGAGCCTTTACCGAACCGCTTCTCAATTTGCCCTATCGCTAATTCCAGTGCTTTTTCTCTATCTGTGGTCATTTCTCGCCTCATCCAGATAATAGCATAACAATATCTTCAAAACAAGTATTTCTATAGGGGTATATGCCTGTGTTTACCTCTTGCACTTACCTTATGCCTGTGGTACAATCGCCCGTACGGATCAGTACCCCGGATATCAGGTGTTTAATTCCCCTTTGGTGCTCGTGGGTAACCCGTGCCGGTAAATTTCCCGGTTATTGTTATTGGAGAGGTGTATGTTATGGCTCTGGAAATAAGACCAATAGAACCCGGAGAACTGGATGAATTCAACCGACTGGTGCGTATCGGCTTCGCGTCCGAGGATGACTTCAAGGTCGAGATGCCGCCGGAGTGGACACTCTGCGGGTTTCAGGACGGTAAAATGGCGACAACCTATGCCGCCTGGCCATTAACCATGCAGTTGAACGGGGTGGCCGCACCTATCGCCGGAGTGACAATGGTGGGTACCCTGCCGGTCTTCCGGCGCCGCAACTACCTGCGTCAGGTTACGGCCAGGCATTTCGAGATGCTGTACGAACAGGGCGAACGCCCGATTTCAGCACTCTACGCTTCGATGGCGGCCATCTACCAGCGGTATGGATATGCCGTGGTGTCTACCCGGACGGCCTATACTGTAGAGCCCCGTTACCTGGCTTTAACCAGGGCCCTTAAGCTGTCCGGCGAGGTTCGCGAAGAAGGTGACGATGAAGATGACCGGTTGCTGGATATTTACCACCGCTTTATCGAAAGACGGACGGGTTATCTGCAGCGTAGTGGCGACTTCATGAAAATCCCCGGCGCCCCTTTTACCACCCTGATGCCGCCTTCAAAGGCAGTCAGGTCCAGGGTGGTTTACTGGGAAGACGGGGAACCTACCGCCTACGTTATCTACTCTGCCGAGCGGGACATGCGTCCCGGCCGCATCATGGGGCAAATGCTGATGATTCTGGACCTGGCCTGGCTTACGGTCCCGGCCTACCACGCTATCTGGGACTACCTGGCCAAGATGGACCTGGTAAACGAAATATCATGGTTCCAAGCACCGGCTGATGACCCCTTACGGCACCTGCTGCTGGAGCCGCGCAAGCTCAACATCACGTGCGGAGACGGCATACTGGCGCGTATCGTTGATGTTGAGCGGGCGTTACCTTTGAGGAGATATTCGAAAGAAGCGAAACTCGTCTTTGAGGTCGTCGACGACCTGTGTCCCTGGAACCGGGGTACCTGGCGGCTGGATACTTCACCGGATGGTTCAGTTATAGCCCGGACTTCGGAAACACCGCAGCTGGTCATGCCGGTCTCTACGCTGGCGATGCTGGTATTCGGTCATCTCAGTGCCACGGAAGCGGCGCGTATGGGCCGACTCGATGTTACGGATTCGGGCGCTCTGGCTGCCTGGGATGATGCCATGCGGACGGACTACCGGCCTTCCTGCGCCAATTCGTTCTAGCCGGGGACGCTTTCTATATACTGGCACGATGACACGAGGGTGGCCGGGTGGGAAAATATATTTAAGCTGTAGGGTGGTGTTGGGCTATAAATTAGGAATGGGGGGCATTACGCATTTATGCCGGCTGGCAGCTTTCCTGGTTTCCAGCGTTTGCTTGATATTCTCCGGGGCTTTACCGGTGAGGATGAAGTTGTCCAGGACTTCGTAGGTTAACCCCATTTCTTTCTCGTCGGTCTGCCCTTCCCACAGACCCGCGGAAGGCGGTTTATCGATGATTTCCTGCGGAACGCCCAGGTAATTAGCCAGTTCCCTTACCTGAGACTTGACCAAGTTCCCCAGCGGCAGGATATCCACGCCGCCGTCGCCGTACTTGGTGAAATAGCCGATAGTAATCTCGCTCCTGTTGCTGGAACCGGTCACAAGGTACTGCCGCTGGTTAGCAGTGTAATAAAGGGTTATCATTCTCAGCCGGGCTTTGAGGTTAGCCCGCGTTAGCTTCACCAGGGCGGAGTCCGGCTGAAAATCCGGTAGTGTTTCTAAGAGCGTATCATAAATATCGTCGAGTACGACTGTTTTAGTGGGAATGGAGAACTCTTCCGCCAGTATTTCGGCGTGCTCTTTATCAGCATCGGTGCTGTGGCAGGGCATAATCAGTCCGAGGGTATTCTGGGGAAAGGCCTGCCGGCAGAGCACTCCCAGCACCGAGGAGTCGAGACCACCGCTTAAACCCAGCACTACCCCCTGGCATCCGGCACCGGTTACCATTTCTCTTATCCAGGCTACCAGCTTCCGGCTCACCGACTCCGTATCCATGTCTGACTCCTTTTACAGTGCGATGTTATCAGTAGTATACTGGCATAAACCGGTCCGGTCAAAGGGAATTGCTAACAATGGCCGATTTTATCCTGAAAAACGCTAATATAATCACGATGAATACCGGGCAGCCTGCGGCGGAAGCGGTGGCAATATCCGGTGAAACTATAAAACTCGTAGGTGGAAATGCCGAAGTCGAAGATGCTGCTGGAAACGGTGCCTGGGTAATCGATTGTCACGGTAAAACGGTGGTGCCCGGATTCAACGATGCCCATCTCCACCTCTTCTCTTTGCTGAAGAAACTCATCAGCGTGGACGTCAGCCCGGCGTCGGTAAGCTCTATTGAAGATATAAAGCAGGCTATCCGGCGGAAAGCGCAGAAAATACCGCCCGGAAATTGGATAAGCGGTACCGATTACAACGAGTTTTACCTGGCGGAGAAGAGGTTTCCCAACCGGTGGGACATCGACGAGGCGGCGCCCGACCACCCGGTGATTCTGAGTCACCGCTCGCTGCACGCCTGTGTACTGAACAGCCTGGCACTAAATCTGGCGGGTATCGGGATAGAAACACCGGAACCGCCCGGGGCTACTATCGAACGCGACCCGGCTACCGGAGAACCGAACGGGATTCTTTACGAGATGCTAGGCGATATCCGCGGACGGGTGGTACCGCCCATGACCGACGCCGAACTTGATGAAGCGGTCGGCTTGGCGAATAACCTCTTTCTCTCCAGTGGAATTACCTCGTTTCACGAAGCGACCTACCGTAATGACCCCGCTCGCTGGCGGACGGTGAGTGATTTTAAGGCAACCGGCCAACTACGGAGTCGAGTGAATATGATGGCCGGCACCGGATTCTGGCAGCAGTTTCAAGAGGCGGGGCAGGCTTCCGGTTCTGGTGACCACCAGTTGTGTCTGGGCGCTGTGAAAGTCATGGTAACCCAGACGTCCGGCGAACTGCATCCCGCTATGGATGAACTGAAACGTCTGGCTCTGGATATTCACCGGGCCGGTTTTCAGCTGGCTTTCCACGCTGAGGAAGAGGACGTTATCGAGGCGGTCATCGGTACGCTGGAGTATATCGACGGCATTTCACCGGTTTCCGGACGCCGCCACCGCATCGAACATTGCACCGAGTGTACCCCCCGACTCCTCGAACGACTGGCCGGATTGGATGTGGTTATCGTCAGCCAGCCGCCTTTCGTCTACTACAGCGGCGAGCGCTACCTGGCGACGGTAGCGCCGGATATCCTGCCCTGGATGTACCGCGTCAGATCGCCCCTGGAAAGCGGACTGGTAGTCGCCGGAAGTTCGGACACGCCGGTAGTGCCCCTCAATCCGCTGGCCGGCATCTATGCCGCCGTCACCCGGAAAACGGAGTCGGGCCGGGATTTCTATCCTGAGGAAGCGATAACACCTCACTATGCATTAGCGTTGTATAACGTCAACGCCGCCTATGCTTCATTCGAAGAAGATATTAAAGGTTCGCTTACCCCGGGCAAGCTGGCGGATATGGTAATTCTAAGTGACGACCCCACCACCGTACCCCCGGAGCGGATAAAAAACATCAAGGTTGAAATGACGATAATCGGTGGCGAGGTAGTCTGGGAGCGGTAAAGAGCTACGTCACCCCGATGGCCGTGGCGGTGGCATATTCCCGCGAGTGTGACAGGCTGACGTCTATTTCCTTGATGTTCATCTTTTCCGCGGCTACCTGCGCCCGACCGTAAAGCTTTATAAAGGGTTTGCCGCTGTGATGGTGTAGCGTCTCGATTTCCCGCCAGGCTACACCCCTCGCCCCGGTTCCCAGCACCTTCATTACCGCCTCTTTACCGGCAAAGCAGGCGGCCAGCGAATGGGCCCGCCGGTCGTACATTTTCTGCTCCGCCGGGGTATAAACCCGGTCGAGAAAGCGTTCTCCCCAGCGTTCGATGGTCCGCCGGATGCGGGCTATTTCAATAATGTCGGTACCGATATAATGCTTCATTTGATATCATGCTGCATTGCCTGAAAAAGGTCGTCGCATAAAGATTTCAGGAAATTCCGCGGCGGTCTTTCGAAGAGTGTGGTGAATAAGGGAGTAATGGATATATAGCCGTGTTCTTTGGCGTACATATCCGTACCCCGTGTGGCCGCCTCGCTGACCGCCGTTCTCACTAGGTCGTAATAGTCCTCCCGTTCCCGGGAGTCGTCATGGACGGTGTTGATGTGGCTGGTTCCCGCCAAACGGGTAACGACTACCCCGGCAATTTCGCCTTGAGAAAGATCGGGGACATTGACGTTGAGGAATATCCGGGAAGGCAGTCGGGCGGCTATTATCAGTTCGGCCAGTCGGGCGGTTGCCTTGGCGGCGGTCTCTATTCCCTTACGACTGTTATAGGGTGCCGAGATGGCTACGGTGGAACTGCCCCGGAAGTATCCCTGCAAAGCTCCTCCCACTGTTCCTGATATGTATACGTCCTCGCCCTGGTTGTTGCCGTTGTTGATGCCGGAAACGACCAGGTCAACAGGTTCGGTAATCAGTTTCCCCAGCGCCAGGATAACGCAGTCGGAAGGCGTGCCGTCGACGGTATAAGTGGTCACGCCGTCGACTAACGCTTTTATTTTCTGGACTTTCACCGATTGCAGCAGACTTATCGCCGTGCCGATAGCGCTGCGTTCGCTTTCCGGGGTAACCACGGTTACCCGGGCGATTTCTTTCAGCTCGCGGACCAGCTGCCAGAGACCTTCCGAATTTATACCGTCGTCGTTGGTTACCAGGATATTCATCGGGAATCCTTCTTGTTGATGGTTGTAGTTTAGCACAGCCCTTAAAGTTGCGGCAAAGCGTTTATCTAGGGTTAATCGGTGCAGTCCTTTGACATTTCACACGACTGATTGATATGATTGCTTCAGATTTTGAAAGGGGAAATATTTAATGGCTGGAAAGAAATACGAAAAATACGTTGTTGAATTAACCTTCAAAGACGGTCCCGGACTTTACCGGCAGATGACCGAGGTCAGCGGGGTGGCCTACGACCTGGATTTTCACGTACGCTACGGTACCTACCTGTCCGGGGGAGAGATGGGAATAGAGTCATACGGCCAGCATAAACATGATTTCAACCAGGTAAATTTCTGGCTGGGTACGGATACGGATAATATCGGCGACCTGGGAGCGGAGGTGGAGCTGTGCCTCGGGGAGGAATGGGAAAAACACATGATTACCACCTCGACGGCGGTGGTTATACCGCAGGGCGTACCCCATTACCCCGCCATGATAAATAAAATAGAAAAGCGATTTATCTACGTTGAGGTATCCTGCGCGCGCAGTTACAGCGAAGAGGCTATTCCTTCTAGGAAAAAAGACCTTAGTACGCTGCCGGTGATGGGCTGGAATTCCAAATACCGCCGCAACATGATTAACCTGGCCTTCACCCGGAAGGGAGCCTGGGGATACGGTCCCACCAATCGCGATGATTCCGGCGGTCACCTGGCGTTTATCCGGGGCGACGATCCTGATTTTGATTTTCTCATCATGTGCGAAAGCCTGAAAAAGGCCCCCTACCGGTTCGGGCCCGATCCGGAAAAACCGCACGCTCATCCCATGGCCGAGATACTCTTCTTCGTGGGGACCGACCCCGATAATCTGGCCGACCTGGGAGGAGAGGCGGAGATACACCTCGGCAAGGAAATGGAAAGATACCTGATTACCCGTCCGACGGCGGTGGTCATACCCGGTAAGCTGGCGCATAATCCCCTGACGATTACCCGGGTGGACCGGCCTTTTTACCTGATGGACGTCCGCCCGTTCGGTACCGAGATACCACGACTCGGCAAACTGTAGGATTGTTTGCCTCGAAATAACGTTTTGTGATATTATCAAACAGTTAGGTTTTTTGGCATATATTACCGATGTTAATAATCGCCTGCATCAAACAGGTACCTGATACAACTCAGGTCAAGGTAGACCCTGTCACCGGCACTCTCATTCGTGAGGGCGTGCCTTTCATCATGAACCCCTACGATACCCATGCCCTCGAAGAAAGCCTGCGTCTCAAGGATAAGTACGGCTTCCGGGTCGCGGTTATTTCCATGGGCCCTCCCAGCGCCGAAGAGACCCTGCGCAAGGCCCAGGCGGTGGGGGTCGATGAAGCGGTACTCCTCAGCGACCGCGCTTTCGGCGGCGCCGATACTTTAGCCACCAGCATGGTGCTGACGGAAGCAATACGGAAATTATCCGAAAAAGAAGAACTGGGGATTGTCATGTGCGGCCGCCAAACCATCGACGGCGATACCGCCCAGGTCGGTCCCGGCATCGCTACCCGGCTGGGCTGTTCCCAGCTGACCCTGGTGGACAGAATCGAAGATGTCGATTTAGCCGCTAAAGTCGTGAAGGTCAGGCGTAAGCTGGAAGGACGTCACGAGATAGTTACCGCGCCGCTGCCCTCCATGATAGCCGTCCTCCGGGAGATTAACCAGCCCCGTTATCCCACCGTACCGATGCGCTTGATGGCCGAAGACGCAGAAATTACTCTCTGGGATAATAAGGCCATGAAAATAGACGAACAGACGATCGGACTCAAAGGCTCGGCGACACAGGTACGCAAGATATTCTCCCCCGAGAGAGCCCAGGGGGAAATCCTGGGCGATGATTCCGTCAAGCCGGATGATGTTGCCAGATTACTGATAGATAAAATGATGGAAAAAGATATCCTAGCGCCCTAGAAATCCTCCTGGAATAGAAAGATATGGCAGAACCACAGAAACTAAAGAGACCCCGCGGTACGGCTAGGCTGATACCCGGCAAGTGCATCGCTTGCGGCGCCCGTTGTGAAAGCGAGTGCCCCAAGGACGCCATCACCATGAATGAAAAGGGTGAGCCGATTATCGACCTGGAGAACTGCACGCGGTGCCGTCGCTGCATCAAAATTTGCCCCGCTGATGCTATCGAGATTTACTTCACCCCGGAAGAGCAGAAGATACTCGATGAAATAGCCGCCCAGAAGAAAGCGGCCCTACCTGAAGCCGCTGAAGAAGCTGAAGAAAAAGACCCCCGACTGGAAAAGCTGAAAGAGTATAAAGGAGTCTGGGTATTCGTGGAGCAGACCGAGGGTAAAGCAGCCGAGGTCTCCTGGGAGCTATTGGGGGTTGGCGCTGAACTGGCGTCAGCACGGAAAGAAGACCTCTGTTCCGTATGCTTGGGTGAAAACGTGGAGCACCTCTGCCAGGAAGCTTTCTCCTACGGCGCTTCTAAGGTGTATCTCGTTGACGACCCCGTCTTCCATTATTACCGTACCGAGTCCTATTATAAGGCAGTCTGCCACCTTATCGAGAAATACAAACCGGAAATCGTCCTGTTCGGGGCTACCGGGCAGGGGAGGGACCTGGCCGGGGCGGTGGCAACGAACCTCAAGACCGGACTGACGGCCGACTGTACCGGACTGGCCATTGATGATAAAGGATTTCTCCTCCAAACGCGCCCTGCTTTCGGCGGGAATATCATGGCGACTATTCTTACCGAGTATACCCGGCCACAGATGTCGACGGTACGCCCCCATGTTATGCCCCTCCCTGTCAGAGATACCTCGCGTACTGGCCAGATTATCCGCGACACCGTGCCCATTAAAGAAGAGGATATCGCCGCCAAGGTACTGGAAATAATAACCGATACGAAAGGCGATGCCGTTGACGTGGCCGCCGCCGATATCATCGTTTCCGGCGGGCGCGGCATGTGCAATACCGAGAATTACAGCATCCTGCAGGAATTAGCCGATGAACTCGGCGGTGTCGTCGGGTGTTCCCGCGCCGCTGTAGAAGCCGGCTGGATGCCCCTGGAACGCCAGGTGGGCCAGACCGGTAAAACGGTCAGACCCAAGATATATTTCGCCTGCGGTATCAGCGGGGCTATCCAGCACTTGGTGGGCATGCAGGACTCGGATGTTATCATTGCCATTAACCGCGACCGTAACGCGCCTATCTTTGAAGTGGCTACCTACGGCATTGTCGGCGACCTTTTCCAGATAATCCCGGCCATCACCGGCTACGTCAGGGAAATAAAGGTTAAAAAAGCCGGCGCCGCGGCTGCCAAGTAAAAATAACTGTAAAGGATAAGGTAAAGATTTGACATCGCAGGTATTTGTATTCCTGATGGTCTTCCTCGCCGCCATGCTGCTGTTCGGCTGGAGCGCCTACCGGCGTATCGGACTGGTCAGGATAGGCCGGCCGGACAACCGCTTTGATAAACCCGGACAGCGACTCTGGAACATGATTTATTATGCTTTCTTCCAGAGGAGAGTGGTCAGCAAAACTTTTGGGTTTAACCATTTCATGCTCTTCTGGGCATTCATGTTCTTATTATTCGCCAATCTTGAGTTCCTCCTTAATGGCCTGGCTCCGGGGGTTATCAGCTACTCGCGACTGCCGGACGGCCTTTATTATGCGCTTGCCTTAATCTTTGATGTCGTTTCGGTACTGGCCCTGCTGGCGGTAATTATCGCCGTTATCCGCCGCTTGCTTTTCCCGCCGCCCCATATAGAAGCGAGGAGTCGGGACGCTTTCCTCATCCTGTCGATGGTTGCCGTACTGATGATCGCCTTCTTCGGTATGAATGCCACCGAAATAGCTTCCGGTGCCGAGAGAGCCGCCGATTATATGCCGATATCCAACTTCGGAGCCGACATCATCCCGGTGGGAACGGCTGCCGGGAGTCTGGAAACGGCTGTCGATATTTTCTGGTGGATTCATGCTATCGTGTTGCTGGCCTTCCTCAACTACCTGCCCTACAGCAAGCACATGCATGTCCTCACGGCCATCCCCAACTGCTTCTTTAAAAGCCTGGTGAAGATTAGAACTCAGCCCAACGAGAAATTCGCTAAAGGGAATACCTACGGTGTCGGGCAGGTAAACGAATTCCCCTGGAAGGGACTGTTCGATTCCTATGCCTGCACCGAGTGCGGTCGTTGCTCGGACGTATGCCCGGCTACATTTACCGGCAAGGCGCTCGAACCGAGGCTGGTCATTCATGATATCAAGGTTAACCTGTTGAAAAACGGTGACGGCAACGGTGAATCACTGCTGTTAATCGGCGGTGATACCGAGGGCAGCGTCGCCGAGGAAGTCCTCTGGGACTGCACCACCTGCGGCGCCTGCATGGAGGTCTGCCCGGTATTCATTGAGCACGTGCCGCGAATTGTTGATATGCGGCGGCACCTGGTGGAAATGAAGGCTAAATTCCCCGACGAGCTGCTGACTTTCTTCGAGAATATGGAGCAGCGCAGCAATCCCTGGGGAATCGCCCCCGCCGACCGCACCAAGTGGGCGGCGGATATCGATGTCAAACCTTTCGAAGCCGGCAGGACCGAATATCTTTTCTACGTGGGTTGCGCCGGTGCCTTCGATTCGCGGAACCGCCATACCACCCTGTCCCTGGCCCGGATTCTCGATGCCGCCGGCATATCCTGGGGAATCCTGGGGAAGGAAGAGCTGTGCTGTGGCGAGAGCCTGCGACGACTCGGCAATGAATACGTCTTCGACCGTATGGCAAAGGCCAATCTTAAGATGTTCGCCGAGAAGGGTATCAGGAGAATCATCACCCAATGTCCCCACTGCTACACCACCCTGAAGAATGATTACGCGCAGTACGGCGCCAACCTGGAAGTAGTCCATCACACCGAATTTATTCAACGATTACTCCTGGAGAATAAGTTGCTGCTGCGTTCGCCCGATGGTCTTGGAAAGGTGCTCTACCACGATTCCTGCTACCTGGGACGCTACAACTCCATCTTTGACGCCCCGCGCCAGGTAATATCTCAGGTAACCGGGAAAACCCCCGCCGAAATGGAGCGCAACCGCGAAAAAGGCTTCTGTTGCGGCGGTGGGGGCGGACGGATGTGGATGGAAGAGCAAAAAGGCAAACTAATCAATGTGGCGCGGGTGGAAGAAGCCCTGGAAGAAGAGCCGGATACCGTCTGCGTGGCCTGTCCTTACTGCATGACCATGTTTGAAGACGGCCTGAAAGATAAAGAAGCCGACGACCGCGTGCACGTACTGGACCTGGCGGAAATAGTCGCCAGAGCTCTGCCCGAAAAATAATAAACACAGACAACGGGCTGGACTAGAAAATCTCCATGTATTATAATGATAATGGTGTTTGAGGCACACCCCGGTGCGCTGTTTCCGAGTGTGTCTCCATTATTTTTGTCATGCTGATAGCCGAAAGAAAATATAACGGCAGGGTAGGTGGCTGGTGAAGGCGGATTTTTTGGTTCGTAACCTGGATCAAAGTCGCTCTACCGATGTTTTTATAACCATATTCATTTTATCCCCGGATAATGCCTGACCGGGGATTTATTATCTACTGGCAAGATAAACAGTAAAATAAGGGATTTATTAAGAATTTCCGTCAAAAACCAGACCATATTTTATCATTTAAATAAAAGAAAGGAGTATTGTTTGATGGTTAAGGAACTACCAGTTGTTTACCTGCAGACGGCCGGTTGTAGCGGTTGTGCCGTGTCACTACTGAATTCAGCCAGCCCCACCATTAAAAATATCCTGATAGACCAGATAGTCCCCGGGGTGCACATTAACCTCCGTTTTCACCCGGTTATCATGGCGGCTGCCGGTGAACTGGCGATTCAAGCGCTGGAGGACACCGCCGAACAAAAGAAAGGCGAATACGTCTTCGTGGTTGATGGTGCGGTACCCACGGACCCGGATGCTGTCTACGGTGCTATCGGCGAGAGAAACGGCGAACCGGTTACCATGCTGCAGAGAGTTACCGAACTGGCCCGTGACTCGCTGGCGGTTATCGCCCTGGGCACCTGCGCTGCGTTCGGCGGCATTTCCGCCGCCGCTCCGAATCCTACCTCGTGTAAATCGGTAAAGGATGTCCTCGATATCCAGGGAATCAGCAAGCCGCTGATTAATATCCCCGGTTGCCCCCCGCACCCCGATTGGTTCGTCGGAACGGTCGCCGGCGTTATTCTCAACGGATTACCCACCGCTGATGACCTGGATGATTTCCTCCGCCCCAAGGCTTTCTACGGTAAGCTGATACATGAGAACTGCCCCCGCCGCGCCTACTTTGACGAAGGAAAATTCGCCAAGAAATTCGGCGATGAGGGCTGTCTCTATGAACTCGGCTGCAAAGGCCCCATAACCTACGCCGATTGTCCCCTGCGGAAATGGAACGGCGGCACTAACTGGGTTATCGGAGCCGGTGCTCCCTGTAACGGCTGCACCCAGCCGGAATTCCCCGACGAGACGGCGCCTTTCTACGAAAAACTCGTTGATGTTGATTTACCCACCATCGGCGCTTACTGGGCTGACAAGGAGGCAAAGTAATGGCTAAGATTGTAATTGATCCCGTCACCAGGATTGAAGGGCATCTTAAGCTGGAAGCCGTGGTGGAAAACGGCGAGGTGAAAGACGCCCGGACCACCGGCAACCTTTTCCGCGGTCTGGAGCTGATTCTCCGTGGCCGAGACCCCCGGGATGCCCAGATAATAACCCAGCGTATTTGCGGCGTCTGCCCGCAGTCGCACGGCATCGCCGCTACCCTGAACCTGGACAGCGCTTTCGGCATCGCCGATAAGATACCGGATAACGGCCGGATAATCCGCAACCTTATTCACGGCGCTCACGTAGCGCAGGACCATATCCTGCACTTTTATCACCTGGCGGCTCTCGACTACGTGAATGTGGCCGATGTCGCCGTCTATGAAGGTAACGATTCCGAGTTGAATTCGGTTAAGGACTTCATCAACCGCGGCGCCCTGGAGCCGTTCCTGCCCCGCTACGAGGGTGATTACCGTCTGCCCCCGGAGGTCAACCAGCAGGCGGTGGCGCACTACGTAAAAGCGCTGGAAATCCGCCGCACCGGTCACGAGGCGGTCAGTATTTTCAGCGGCAAGATTCCCCACAGCGTCGGCGTGGTGCCGGGTGGCGTTACCAGCGTGCCCACGGTGGACAATATCATGGCCTACATCTGGAAGGTAAAAATCCTCCAGGATTTCATCAATAACGTCTATATTCCGGATGTACTGGCCGTAGCCGGGGCCTACATGGACTACGCCGGCATCGGTGTCGGCTGTAAGAACCTGCTGTCCTACGGCATGTACGACTTGGACGGCACCAGCCCCGATTACGCCACCCGTGAGCGGTTGTTCAAGCAGGGTACGGTTTCGGCCGACCTTAAACCGGCTGACCTGGATACCGGCAAGATTACCGAGCACGTGAAACACTCCTGGTACGAGGATTCCACCTCGGCGTTCCATCCTTCGCAGGGAGACACTAGGCCACAGTACGGCAAGCCGGGCGCTTACTCTTGGACCAAGTCGCCGCGCTACGATAACAAGGTCTACGAGGTAGGACCGCTGGCCAGGGTAGCCGTTACCTACGCCAAGGGCGACCCCAAGATGAAAGAAATGGTGGAAGGTTCGCTGGCGGCGCTCAAGGCCGAGCCGGAAGCCCTCTTCTCCACATTGGGACGCCATTTGGCCCGGGCGCTATCCGCCAAATTCATCATAGATTCCCTGGAAGGCTGGGCGCTCCAGCTGAAACCGGGCGAGCCGGCCTACGTGGAATACGAGATGCCCGAAGAGTCGATGGGCATGGGGATCGTCGAAGGTTCCCGTGGCGCCCTGGGACACTGGATAGAGATAAAAGACAGGAAAATCGCCAATTACCAGTGCGTCGTGCCGACCACCTGGAACGTTGGACCGATGGACGACAAGGGACAGAAAGGGCCCATCGAGCAGGCGATTATCGGCACCAGGGTGAAGGACGAGAGTAATCCCTTCGAAATCGTACGCATTATCCGCTCGTTCGACCCCTGCCTGGCCTGCTCCATTCACGTTGTCACACCCAAAGGTCGAGACCTGGGTCAATTCAGGGTAGTTTAAGGAGGAGAGATGATTTTATCAGAGCAAAAACCTTTTGAAGATATATTAGGCTACCTGGAAGGCGAGAAAAACGTTTTTATACTGGGCTGCAACGGTTGTGCCCAGTCCTCCGGTAGTGGCGGACCTGTCCAGGTGGAAGAAATGAAACAGAAACTGGAAGAAGCCGGATTCAAGGTCACCGGTACCAAGGTTATCGATTTTCTCTGCGAGAAGGCCCTGGTCAAGTCGGGCCTGCGGGGAAAAGTCGACCAGGTGGCGGCGGCGGACTCGATACTGGTGATGACCTGCGGTATCGGCGTACAGGCGGTGGCCGCTTCGGTGAACAAGGTCTGCCACCCGGCCTGCGATACTGTCAATCTCGGCGGCAGCCGAGGCGAGTGGCGAAGCACCGAACGGTGCTACGAGTGTGGACAGTGCCTTCTTGATTACACCGGTGGTATCTGCCCCCTGACCGCCTGCACCAAGGGCCTTGTCAGCGGCGCCTGCGGTGGAGCATCCAACGGGAAATGCGAGCTTTCTCCCGACCACGATTGCGGCTGGGAATTAATTTACAATCGATTGAAATCCAAGAACCAGCTGCATAAACTCAATGAACTTATCGATGCGCTGGACCATGGCAAATTGATGGCCCGGCCGGAGATGTTAGCCACCTCTCGTTACGCGCTGGAGCAATCTGACCAGGAGGGAAGTTAAAGTGAGCTTAAAATCGAAACTGGAATCAGGAAAGTTTGCCATAACCTGTGAAGTCGGCCCGCTAAAGGGAACCGATATTTCCGAGGTTGAAGAGAATGCTACCCTCTTAAAGGACAAAGTAGATGCGGCCAACATTACCGACCAGCAAAGCTCGGTGATGAGACTCGGTTCGCTAACCACTTCATATATCGTTCTACAGAAAGGATTGGAGCCCATCTACCAGTGCGTCTGCCGCGACCGCAACCGTATCGCCCTGCAGTCCGACCTCCTCAGCGCCTGGGTGCTGGGAATCAAGAACGTACTCTCCATCACCGGCGACCTACCCCAGCTCGGCGACCACCCCGAAGCTAAAGCCGTCTTTGACCTGGATTCGGTCACTCTTCTCCGGGCTATAGAGGGCTTGAACGAAGGGCATGATATCAACGGCAACGAGCTCAAGGGCAAGCCGGATTTCTTCCCCGGGGCAGTGGTCAAGGTGGATTCGGACACTGAAGCTTCCATGGAATTGCAGATTGCCAAGCTGGAAAAGAAGGTTGCCGCCGGCGCTAAGTTCATCCAGACGCAGGCGGTTTACGATGCCGATAAGTTTGGCAGGTTCATGAAAAGGATTGAAAAACTCAACGTGCCCGTTCTGGCCGGCGTTATACCTCTCAAGTCAGCCGGTATGGCCAAGTTCATGAACCGGAGCGTTGCCGGCGTCATGGTGCCCGACGACCTTATCCAGAAGATGACCGATGCCGAAGATAAAAAGGCTACCGGTATTAAGCTCTGCGCCGACCTTATCAAGCAGCTGAAGCCGCTCTG
>DAOUER010000064.1:0-38910 GCA_034430375.1 Dehalococcoidales bacterium | reverse complement strand
GAAGACCAGAGCCGAACAGCAAAGGGGTTATCTCAACCATATTAGAGATAATTACTCCAGCCTGGAAATCGTGGAACTACCCATGTTCCCCCGGGAAATTAAAGGAATTCAACAATTGAGAGAAGTGCATAAAATCCTGTTCCAAGGAGGTATCTGAAAATGGCCGACACGAAATACAGCAAGTACGTTAGAAGGCATGATTTACAAATAGGCGGGTATGGCCCCGAGTATATCTATACGGGCGAAGGTGACTATAAGTCTGATTTCACCATCATGTTCCTGCGTATCACCGAGCCGACACTGATGGAGGAATACCCCCATTACCATGATTTTGATATGTATTTATACTTTCATTCGTTCGACGCGGATAACATGGGCGACCTGGGCGCCGATATCGAGATCGGCCTGGGAGAGGAGCGGGAAATCCATAAAATCACCACCCCCACCAGCGTCTATATCCCGGCGGGGATGGTCCACTGTCCACTGGAGTTCAAAAGGGTGGATAAGCCGATTCTCTTCGTACACTGCACGCTGGCGTCCAAATACGTCAAGGAAGAAGACAAAATCATACGAGATTAGTGATGCATTATTACTTCGACTGGAATTCCTATTAGTGTTTTCGTATTATGCTAAAAGCTGTTAATACTGCACAGAATAAGGCCTATACCTAAAAACAGGAGAGTCATAGGGCAGGGTAACGGCCAGCCCTTTACAGGATTAGGGCGTTTGGTAATCATCAGATATACATCAAAAAGCGCCAATATTCCGGCAATCAGAAGAAAAATATTTGCAGCAGTGTTCATTTTATTACCTCCTAATCATATGTCCCGTTTGGGTAAATATTAGAGCTATGATAGAACAGGGCTCCGATATATGTCAAGTAGTTAGTGAATAATATGCTCCAGTCCCACTTCTGGTATCGCCCGCGCTATACTACCGTCACCGTCGAGCTTTACGTCATAGCAGTAGGTATTCTCGAACTCTAGCGTCTTTTCCCAGACTTCATCCCCGGAGACGAAATAGGATTTGGCGACTTCACCCGTTTTCCCCACCCATTCCTTCACCCGCGGGTCCAGGCGCCCGAAGCCGTCTATCAAGGTGATGATTTTTACTTTCTGTCCATTGGAATACTTAGGATCTAACATATCAATATTATGTAGGCATTAAAATATTATGTTTCATATCATACAATAATTACTCAAAGCTGGTGTCCTGCCAGGCGTTCCAGTCCACCCGTTTTCTCAGATCTTCCGGCATGAGTTCCGGCCGGAATTTCTCCGTTTTCTCTAGCTCCTGGTTGACCTGCAGGAATAAAAATGGCCTTTCCAGCTTCAAAGGCCTCCAGGGGGCATGGACCACCATCGGCGGTATAAACACGGCGGTTGTCTGCGTAATTACATGCCTTTCCATTTCTTCACCGATGTGGAACTCTATCTCCGCCCCAAGGTCCATGGGGTCATCCGGGTTCGTGCCGATATGAAACAGGAGTTCTGCCTGTTTGTGAACATGTGGGGGGTGCCCTACCTTTAATTCCTCCAGCTCCAGCAAATCTTGGTCCGGCATTATCCAGTGGAGGAAATAGAAATTACTCCCTTTCATCAAGGAATTATCAAAGCGCTGCAGGATATTGCCCAGAAGGAAGTTTTGCTCACCTTCGTATCTGAAAAAGCAATGCCCATACTTATTCTCGGTCATTTTCTTCTCCTCTCACTACTGAAATGGGTTACCCTTTGACCACCGCCGGCGGTCTTTTCATCCGGCGGGCCGGAACCCCCGCCTCGATTATTTCAGTTTCGTCCTCGATGAATCCGTATTCCCGATATAGCTTTCGTTCCCGCTGTATTAATCTATCATTGCTCTTTATTACATTAACCGTTATTTCTTTTCCGGTATCCAGCTTGCTCAACACTGTTTCCAGCATTTTTCCGCCGACTGCCTTAAAATCCGCTTTTCCGCAAACGCCCAGGAAAGTAATCCGGTTGTTCTTGCGGGAGTAGGCCGCAATCCCGGCGCATTTTTCGGTGGCGCTATCGACGACCATCAAGGCCTCGTTCTTCTTTATCTTGGCCTTCATGTAGTCGTCAAATCCCCGGTAAAAGACGGATATATCCGGTATCAACTCAGCGATTGCTTGGTCGCCTTCATGTGCCAGGGCAAGCCAGGTGGGTATATCATCCTTGGTCATCAGCCTTGTATACATAATTATCCTTTCACCACTGCTATCGGTCTGGTTCTGGCTACTTTTTTAGAAATTCCGGCGCCGTGGGCTACATTAACCACCGACTCAACGTCTTTATAAGCTTCCGGGGCTTCCTCAGCCAGTCCCGACAGGCTACCCGTTCTCACTTCGATACCGCGCTTTTTTAACCGTTCCAGCACGTCTCTACCGTTGAGCTGCTTCTTCATCGCCGAACGACTCTGCAGACGGCCGGCACCGTGGCAGGTGGAGCCAAAGGTATCTTTCATGGCCGTGTCAGTGCCAACCATGATATAGGACAGCCTCCCCATATCCCCGGGAATGAGAATCGGCTGACCTACCGTCCGGTATTTCTCCGGCAGGTCGGGGTGGCCGGGCGGGAAAGCGCGCGTGGCCCCCTTGCGGTGGACGCAGAGCTGCTCGTTCAGGCCGTTGACTTCTTGTTCCTCAATCTTGGCGATATTGTGGGTAACGTCGTAAATCAGCTCCAATCCGGCGTCTCTTTCGCTAACGCCCATCACCCGGCAGAAAGCCTCGCGTACCCAGTGGGTGATGCACTGGCGGTTAGCCCAGGCGTAGTTGGCGGCGCAGCGCATGGCGGTGAGGTAATGCTTCCCTTCCGGCGAGTTCACCGGCGCGCAGGCAAGTTGGCGGTCCGGAACCCGGATGCCGTACTTCTGCATCGCCTTGACCATCACCTTGATATAGTCGTCGGCCACCTGGTGGCCCAGTCCCCGCGAGCCGCAGTGGACATAGAGCACCACCTGTCCGGCAGCGTCAATGCCCATCGTCCTGGCTATATCCGGCTCGTATATTTCATCGATGACGCCCACTTCCAGGAAGTGATTACCGGAACCGAGGGTGCCTACCTGGGGAGTCCCGCGTTCTTTGGCTCTCGGGCTAACGCGGTCGGGATCTGTGTCTTTTATCTCGCCGTTTTCTTCGGTAGTTTGCAGGTCTTCCGGCCGGCCGTACCCCTTTTCCACCGCCCACCGCGAGCCCTTGGCCAGGACTTCACTGATTTCCCTGGCACCGAGTTTTATCTTACCGCGCGAGCCCACTCCGGAGGGCACGGCGTTATAAAGGGCATCGGCGAGTTCCTTTATTTTTGGTGCCACCTCTTCCCGGGTCAGGTTGGTGCGCATGATACGCACGCCGCAGTTAATATCGAAGCCCACCCCACCCGGTGAGACCACGCCATCGTTGACTCTCATTGACGCCACCCCGCCGATGGCGAACCCGTAGCCCCAGTGGATATCCGGCATAGCCAGGGAGTAGCCGACGATTCCGGGCAGAAAAGCGACGTTGGCCACCTGCTCCAGCGCCTGGTCGGCGATGATTTGCTTGAGCATACCTTCATCGGCGTAGATAAGGCCGGGCACGCGCATGCCCTCTTTATAGCTCTCGGGGATACGCCAGCGGTATTCGTCTACCTTTTCCAGCTTGCCGCCCCATTTAGACACGACCGCACCTCCTAGACATCGAAGATAACCCGAACGCAGTTCTTCTCCCGGTCCACTTCCATCTGGTGGTAGGTTGCCGATTTTACCCCCATCTCAAGGCTGTGCCGGGAAGAATCATACTGTTCACCGTAACACATCGCTGTCAGGTGAGTATCCTCAAAATCAGTTACATCGAATCGCTTGAAAAGAAGCATCTCCACGTCGAAGTAGTAAAGCAGGCTGTTCAACCATTCGAAAAGCAGTCCCTCGATATCATCGGCGTTGACCTCGACCCGCCGTGATTCCTTTTCCACGACATTTCCCAGCTCGGCCATGATGGAAAACATACCTACTGCCGCATTGGCGAAAGCCCCGGAAAGTGTTTCTCCGCAGGCTTTCACGCCGATATCGGCGGTATGTTCTATCAACTCATATTTCTTCATCATAGATTAAAATTATTATCTCTAATTGAACCCATGTCAAGTGTGTTGCCGTATATGCTATAATCAGTTCGATTATGAAGGCAGCCGATTCCGATTTTTTCAACACTCTATTAGAGCATGCCGATAGGCCACCAATATACCAGTCCGGCGAAGCGCTATTCTGGGATGACCCGCATATCTCAAAAGGAATGCTGTCGGCGCACCTGAACCCCGATAACGACCTTGCCAGCCGGAAACACGCCACTATCGATAGAGAGGTAGAACACCTGGTATCATCGGGCATTCTGAAAGCAGGTGACCGTCTGCTGGACCTCGGCTGCGGTCCGGGACTGTATTCCCGCCGGCTGGCCGCACGTGGCCTGAAGGTAACCGGCGTCGATATCTCGGAGCGTTCGCTGAATTACGCAATTGCGCAATCGAAAGAGGAAGGACTCGATATCGAATTCCGGCGCGTTAATTTCTTCGATATCGACTATTCCGAGGAGTTCGACGCCGTCCTCCAGACGCACGGTGAGTTGAACACCTTCTCCGATGAAAAGAGGGATGATCTCCTGAAAATACTACACCGGACTTTGAAACCGGGCGGCCGGCTGATTTTCGATATCACCACCCGACCGCTGCGGCTGAGGGACGGCCTGAAAAACAACTGGTACGTCAGTGACGGTGGCTTCTGGCGGCCGGGCACTCACCTGGTGCTGGAGAGAGGCTTCGATTATCCTGAAGAAAATGTCTGGCTGGACCAGTACATCATCATTGATAGTGATAGTGTAAAAGTCTATAATAACTGGTTCCACGATTATGACCTGGGCACTATCCGGAAGGTACTGCACCGGGCCGGCTTCAAGGTAATCCACGCCTGGAACGACCTCGCCGGCTCTTCTTACAAGGAAGACGGGGGCTGGATAGCTATCGTGGCGGAGAAGGGCACTCTCCGACCGGCGGATAACCCCGACACCGACTATAAAGCCATGATAAGGCAGTCGTACGATACCCTGGCCATTGAATACGAGGAAATGCGCCGGGTGGAATCGCCGCCGGTGCTCAATCTCCTTAACGAGCGGTTGAACGACGGCGATACCGTACTGGATATCGGTTGCGGGGCCGGCATTCCGGTGGCCCTGACCCTGGCCCGGCGTTTCCAGGTGACCGGGGTGGATATCTCCGGCGGCATGATCGAGCGCGCCCGGGCGAACGTCCCCGCCGGTGAATTCATCAATGACGATATCATGTCGGTGGAGTTCTCCACATCGAACTTCAATGCCATAACCGCTTTCTATTCCATCTTCCACCTCCCCCGTGAGGAACATCCCGAGCTATTACGCCGGATTTTCCGGTGGCTCAAGCCCGGAGGTTACTTACTGGCTACATTAAGCTATTGCAATGACGCCCCCTACACCGAAGACTACTTTGGCGTTACCATGTACTGGAGCAATTACGGCCTCGAAGAATATCATAGACTCCTGGCGGAGGCCGGATTCAAAATCCTAGAAGTGAACGCCGTCGGCGCTGGCTACCGCGACCCGGAGCTGTCGCCGGAGGAAAGACACCCGCTTATCCTGACTCAGAAAGAATAACAAGGCAGGAGAGGAACTGGTATGGAACCGCATCGCGAATCCTTGTGGAATATAGAATTTGCCTGGATTTTTTATACCCTGGCGACCTTAACCGTCCTATTCGTTCTATACGCTATCTACCGGCATTACCGGCGCTGGAAGGTGGGGCAACCGGCCGGCCGGGGCAGTCAATTAGGCAGGCGTTTCATCGATTTCCTTCAAATCGCTCTTATCGACGTCCTGGTTCACCGCAAATTCTTCGGAGCTGATAAAAAGGACTGGCGGTTCCGGGAGTTTTATCCGGGCCTCATCCACTTCCTCATCTTCAGCGGTTTTATCGTGCTTTTCCTGGCCACCGCCCTGGAGTTTATAAATCATTACATCGTCCATTTCCTCGAAGGCAACTCCTACCTGGCCTACTCCCTCCTCTCCGACGTTTTCGGCATATTCGTCATCATCGGCGTCGTCCTAGCCCTGGTCCGGCGGTACGGCCAGAAGCCGGCCAGACTCGATAATAAGCGAGACGACCTGATTGCCCTGCTGTTAATCCTGGTGATTATTATCTCCGGATTCGTCCTGGAAGGACTCCGTATCGCCGCCACCGAACTCCAGACCAATCCCGGCTGGGCGGTATGGTCGCCGGGCGGTTACGTCTTCGCGCTGGCATTCGAAGGCGCCGGCCAGGAAACCCTGCTGGGCTGGCATACCAGCACGTGGTGGTTCCACATCATCCTGACGCTGGGGACGGCAGTCTACGTAGCCCTGTTTAATTCGCGCCTTTTCCACATCCTCTGGGACCCGGTGAATATCTTTTTCCGCAACCTGGGCGCGCCGGGGGCCCTGGCCACTATAGATTTTGAGACTACCGAGTTGTTCGGCGTTAGCAAAATAGAGGAGTTTACCTGGAAACAACTCCTCGACCTGGACGCCTGCACGAGTTGCGGTCGCTGCCAGGACGCCTGCCCGGCCAACTTCAGCGGCAAGAACCTCAATCCCAAGCAGGTTATCCAGGACCTGAAAGACCACCTCTACGATGTTTACCCCGGACTCGTTTCGCTGAAGCCGGCAGAATCTCGCCGAGAAATGATAGGTGAGGTTATCACCGAGGATGTAATCTGGGACTGCACCACCTGCCGCGCCTGCCAGCAGGTCTGCCCGGTCTACATCGAACACGTCGACAAAATCGTCGATATGCGGCGCAACCTGGCTATGGAACACAGCCGGTTCCCCGAGGCCGCCCAGGAAGCCCTGAAAAGCCTGAGTACACGGGGTCACCCCTACCGGGGCACGGTAGCTACGCGTACGACATGGTGCGAGGACATGGACATCAAGGTTCTCTCCGATGACGCCGACATCGATGTTCTCTACTGGGTAGGCTGCAGCGCCGCCCTCGACGACCGGAATATCAAGGTGGCGCAGGCCACGGCTAAAATCCTGAAAGCGGCCGGTATCAACTTCGGGATACTTGGTGATGAGGAAGCCTGCTGCGGCGATCCCGCCCGGCGCATGGGCGACGAATATCTTTTCCAGACTCTTTGTCAGCAGAACATCGAAATACTCAAGGGCTACAACGTAAAAAAGATTCTCACCACCTGCCCCCATTGCTTCAACAGCCTCAGGCACGAGTACCCGCAGTTCGGTGGCAATTTCGAGGTGATTCACCACAGCCAGTTTATTTCCGAACTGATACAGTCGGGCAAAATCAAGGTAAAGCAGGATTTCACCGGCAAAGCCGCCTACCACGATTCCTGTTACCTGGGGCGCTATAACGACATCTACGAGGAACCGAGGGCAATTCTCCAAGCCGTTAGCGGGAACACCACGGAACTGCCGCGCCACAGGACCAACAGCTTCTGCTGCGGCGGGGGCGGCGGCCACATGTGGATGGAAGAGGAGCCGGATAAGCGGGTAAGCATGCGGCGTATGGAGGAGATTATCGATACCGGTGTGGATTGCGTGGCTTCGGCCTGCCCCTACTGCCTGACCATGTTCGACGATGCTATAAAAGCCAAAGAGGTTGGAGAATCGGTGAAATCTTTGGATATCAGCGAGCTGGTAGTACAGTCTCTCGAAAATAGCGAATAGTGTGGATTATCACCGTGAAGGCAGAGATACTACCGCATTGCCGGTGACGGTCTTTTCTCCCGCCGGGTTTTCCGCCCAGAACTCCACGCGGGCCAGGTTTTTACCGTCTTCCTCGTACTTCCTGGTCACCTTACCGTTGCAGATGACGTCCTCGTGGACGTTATTCATGCCGCGGTAGCTGCCGCTCAGCTTTAGAAGTGTCCCCTCTTGTCCGAGCCAGTCGGTGACCATCTGTCCCAGGAATGACAGCGCCAGCCAGCCGTGGACGATTATCCCCGGCAGGCCGTTGGCGATGGCAAAATCCTTATCGTAGTGGATCTGGTAATAGTCCCCGGAAGCCCCGGCGAATTTCACCAGCTGCATCGTCGTCGGGTATTTCACCAGGGCCGGTATCTCGCTACCGACTTCAATGTCTTCGTAATAAACCTGCTCGGTCATATCTTCTCCGCTAATATTTGACGTAGGTGTTCTTCCCCTTCACCGCCACCTCGCCGCGCTGGTTGGTCCAGGTGACCTCGGTGAACATGAACAGCGTGGGGCCGTCCTGACCCGCTACCTGACGCATTCGGGTAAGCCTGCCCATCACCGAAATCGTGTCGCCTATCTTTATCGGCTGCCGGTACTCGAGGTCGCTGGTGCCGTTGAGCAAACGTTTCAGGGATGTTTTGGCGTTGAAGAGCCGGTGCAGCAGCGAAGTGGGCACGAGGGCGGCGGGGAATGTCGGCGGGGTTACTTCCTGCCAGGCCGGATTGGGGTCTTCGATAGCCTCGGCGAACTTACGGACCATCCCCGTCTCTATCTCATAAACGTCCGGGCCGAACTCAACGTTTACCAGGCCTTCCAGTTCTTCGCTGATGACGAGTTCTTCGTTCAAGATAATATCTCCGTTTATTTGTTCGTTGTATTATAAACCAGATACGCCGGAATTGACCAGCTTACCGGGCTTTATGCTTTCAGCTTTTTTACCAGATTAGCCACGTTCTTGCCAAAGTTCCAGGCGGTTCGCATGCCCTCCTCGTCCTGTTCCACCTCCCCCTTCTCCCACCCGATAGCCACGTTCCAGTAGGTAGAGCCGGGATTTATCATCCCCTTGATATGGAACCAGTGCATCAGCTCCATAAAAGTAAAATTCTTACCGGCGCGCCGGGCCACCACCAGCGGTCCGCCCACCTTCCCCCGGAACGGGTCCGTCCGGAAAGACATGAAGCCGGTCCTTTCCAACAATCCCTTTACTAAAGCCGTAGCCGAGCCGAAATATACCGGCGAGGCGACGATCAGTGCATCGGCGGCAACCATTTTCTCGTAGATGGGTGGCATGTCGTCCTCTATAGAGCAGCCGTCGTTATCACGGCAGTAGTTACAGGCGTTACAGCCCCTGATATCCAATCCCGCCAGGCTGACCAGCTCAGTATCCAGTCCTTCCTCGGCGATAGCATTCAAGCAGTGAGTCGTCAGTATTTCCGTATTGCCCCCCTTACGGGGACTGCCGGCGATTCCCAGCGCTTTCATGTGAACCTCCCGCTATTCTCGATATAATTTTTGCTTCATTATGTATTCAGCTACGGAACCGGGTACCAGGCCGTCAATCGCTTCTCCCCGGGATACCATGTCCCGGACGGCCGAACTGCTGATATCTATTACCGGACCGTCGGTGAAAATTACCCGCGATGATATACCCGGCACGTCATTTTCCAGTTGCTCGAGGTCGGGCTTTTCCCAGCCGGGGCGCGGAACGGCCACGAGCGAGCACATCTCTATAATCCTGTCGGTTCCCCGCCACTCGGTGAATCTTTCCAAACTGTCCCAACCGATGATGAAATACAATTCATCGTCCGGCTGGTACTGATGTTTCAGTTCTTGAAGTGTATCTACGGTATAAGAGATACCGGGGCGTTCTACTTCGATGGTTGAAATAACATATTCCGGATTATCGGCTACCGCCAGACGCAGCATTTCCAGTCTTGGCTCAGCCGGGGTCACCGTATAGGCGGCTTTGAAAGGGGACTGGCCGACCGGGATAAATATCACCCAGTCCAGACCTAGAGTGTGCATAATTTCACCGGCGATTTTCAGATGCCCGTTATGCACGGGGTCGAACGTTCCCCCCAGTATTCCAATCTTCATGTTCACCACTCCCATTCCAGTTCGCCGCAACGTACCCGACTCCCCGGCTTTATCCCCGCTTTCTCCAGTTCCTTATTCAATCCGCGCCGTGTGAGTTGCCGGTGCATTTGCCATTGCAGTTCCGCGGGGCTGGCCCCGGGTCCGGCTATCAATCTCTCCAGATCGGGCGCGTGAAGTACATAGACTCTACCCTTCTTTTCCACCCTGACTAGAGTATCCCTGGGCTCGGGGTGAAATACTTTCCGGCCTGTTTCCCGTTTTGTAATTATTTCAGTTTCGGAGTTCAATATATTCATCGCTTCCGACATTAATTCCGGAACACCTTCACCCGTGGCCGCCGATATATAATACGCTTTTATGCCAGCATCCTTAAAATCGCTTCTTACCTTTGCCAATCTTTCCTTCACCTCGGGCAAATCTATTTTATTTATCGCCACTATCTGTGTTTTTCTCGCCAGGTTCGGGTCGTACCGGGCTAATTCCTGGTTGACCCTAATCATATCCTCGACCGGCGACTCCGAGGTGCCGCTGATTAAATGTATCAGTATCCGGGTACGGTGGATATGCTGGAGGAACTCATGCCCCAGCCCCTTCCCCATATGAGCGCCTTCTATCAGACCCGGCACCTCGGCCATGATAAATCTGTCGTTGGCCTTTTCGACCACCCCGAGAATCGGTTCAAGAGTAGTGAAGGGATAATCAGCTATCTTGGGCCTGGCTGCCGATACCGACGTCAGCAGGGTCGATTTACCCGCATTTGGATAGCCGATTATTCCGACGTCGGCAATCAACCTCATCTCCAGGGAAACATTACTCTCTTCTCCCGCCTCACCTTTTTGCGCGATGTGAGGCGCCTGGTTCAACGACGTGGCGAAGTGTACATTTCCCCCACCGCCCCTGCCCCCTCTGGCCACAACCGCTTCGTCGCCGGCTTTTACCAGGTCTACTTCGGCATTATCTAAATCAGTCGAATAATTTACCAATGTCCCCGGTGGCACCGGTAATATCAAGGCTTCCCCGTTTTTACCGTGCCTTTTTCTACCGCTGGCGTTAGCGCCGTGTTCCGCCCGGAACATCCTCTTTCTCCGGTACCCGATGAGACTATCCACCGAGGCATCGGCCCTTATGATTACACTGCCGCCATTACCACCGTCGCCACCATCGGGACCCCCGTATGGTACGAACTTCTCCCGCCGGAAACTCACCGCACCGTTGCCGCCGTCCCCGGCTTTTACATCTATGGTCACCTTATCATACATTTGACTTCTCTAAACTACCCTGACGGATAGATGGGTTAGCAACTATAAATAAATCTTAGTTCATCAGGATGTTTTTAAGTAATAATACTAATAATATCACAAGGCCAAAATATTAACGATTATTCATAAGTAGCTATGAAACTGTGAAAACAATCAACAATTTTTGAGAAAATTCGACGCAATTTGGTACCAAATAATTGACAAAGTAAGGAGAGAGGGTATTACCGGGAAAAAACAACAACAAAATAACGGGTGAAACATTGGAGAAACAATTACCGGACGTTGGAGAAATATTTGGTTAAAGTGATTTAATGATTTTGTTAACGCGGCGTTTCAGGAAGGAGTTACTTCCTACCTCGGAAGCCATTTTTTTACAGGCGGTAGTTACGGTAGCGGCATCCCGACCGCCGAGTATTTTACCTATCTGCGCCAGCGAGTAGTTAGTTTCCTGGCGGATGAGATACATGGCCAGGCGACGGGCCAGGGAGGCGTCCTTGTCACGGCGACGCCCGATTAGTTCTTCCTTGTCCAGGTTGAAGGTATCGGCGACCGCTTCCAAGATGTTGGTATGCATGACAGCTTCTGCATCCGGTTCCTTGGTGCGAATATCCTCTAAAGCGCGGTGGGCAACTTCGATGGTAGGAACCGACTGTAAAAGCCTAGAAAGGGCGATAACCCGGTTGAGCGAGCCTTCAAGAAATCTCACGTTGTCCCGGGCCTGACGGGCGATGTATTCCACTACCTCTCGGCCTATTACAACGTCCTTTTGCTTCGCTTTAGATTCCAGGATAGCCACCCTTGTCCTGTAATCGGGCGGTTGGATATCCACGATAAGACCCCATTCAAAGCGCGAGCGCAGGCGTTCCTCTAGGAGAGGCATCGTGCGGGGAGGGCAGTCGCTGGTAATAACTATTTGACGGTTGGTGTTGTGCAGTTCGTTAAAGGTGTGGAAAAAACTCTCCTCGGTCTGACCTTTACCACCGATAAAGTGAATATCGTCGATGAGCAGCATTCCGATACTGCGGTATTTATTGCGGAATTCTTCGGTGCTTTTCTCGCGTAGTGCGGTGACGAACTCGTTGGTGAATTCTTCGGCGCTGGTGCAGATAACGTTGATGTTATTGGCGGCGGCCACATGTCCTATGGCATGTAGCAGGTGGGTTTTGCCCAGTCCGGCCCCGCCGTAGATAAAGAGGGGATTGTAGCTGTGCCCCGGGTTTCTGGCAACCGATAAAGCCGAGGCGCGGGCCAGACGGTTACCGGTGCCTTCGATGAAGTGATCGAACAAGTACCCGGGATTAAGCCGGGTGTAAGCCGGTGCCCGGGACGAAATCTCCAGTGGAATGCTGGCACTTCCCGCTCTGGCGTGTTTTTTACCGTTTACCTGGAAAACTACTTTTACCCCGCGATTGGTCAGGCCGTCAAGGGCTTTTTCGATGATAGAAAGCTGGTTCTTTTCAAGGTATTCGGCGGCAAACGTGTTCGGGACGCCGATAACGAACTGGTTGTCCCGGTAACTCAGACCGGTTGTCTTGCCGAACCAGGTACGGTAATTCGGCTTACTTACCTGGAGCTGTAACTCGCCGAGGGCGGTTTCCCAAATTTCTTTCGGAGTTCTGGTTTTCGTGATTTCCATGTCTTATAGTGTTTGCCCGTATCCGGCCCTTACGGGTAAAAAAATCCCCCTAAACGTGCAAAAGAGCACAAATCCACCCCTGTGAATAATTTGGACGGACCTCCCACCCATACCGGGTGGTTCAAGTGGTTAAAAAGTTAATATTTGATTAAAGTATTAACGTCATATAGCATACACCGATAGCCCCTGCGTCGCAAGGTTATTAGGGGCTAAAACCCGCCATTGCCACCCCTTGTAAACTCTAAAATGCTCTTAATAACTGCCGTTTTTACCTAATTTCGGGGTTACTCACTTCAAACCGAACACTTGTCCGATATATTTTTTTTTGGTAGAATTTTCAGGTCGGAGATATTATGGAAAGAATTGTTTTCATGGGAACGCCGGAAATCGCGGTACCCCCTTTGAGGCGTTTAGTCGCTAACGGGTATGATGTCGTCGCGGCCTACACCCAACCGGATAGACCGTCCGGTCGGGGCCGCCACCTAGCGGCACCGGCGGTCAAGCAGGCGGCCCTCGCTATGGGAATTCCGGTAATCCAGCCGCCGGATTTGAGGTCGGAAGAAGCGATTGCCCAACTGGCCGAATTGCTGCCGGATATAATCGTTATCTGCGCCTATGGCCAGATTTTACCGCAGGCGGTCCTCGATATTCCACCCGGTCAATGCATCAATATTCACTTCTCACTTTTACCCCGGCACCGCGGGGCCTCACCCGTGGCGGCGGCGATACTGGCCGGAGACGAATTTACCGGGGTCAGCATACAGCTGGTCAGGAAGAAACTTGATACCGGCCCGATTCTCATCAGTGGCGCCGTTCCCATTGACCCGAAGGATAATACGGGACGACTTATGGGTAAACTATCTTTAGTGGGAGCCGACCTACTCTTGGAAGGACTAAACGGCTGGTGGCGGGGTGAAATAATACCGCAAACCCAAAATGAAAGCGAGGCGACCTATTTTAAACAGATTGATAAATCAGAGGGTGAAATAGACTGGAATCACCCGGCGCTGGATATCTGGCGGCGAATCAGAGCCTATAATCCCTGGCCGGGCTGCTACACACGCTGGAACGGTAAAGTATTGAATATTATAGATGCAGAAACACTGCCGGGGGATAAGATTACCTCACCGGGACAAGTGATATCCCTGGCAGAGGGCGGCATCGCCATCGGCACCGGTGCCGGCTTACTTGTCCTGAAGAAACTCAAAATGGCCGGAAAGCGTGAAATGACCGCTGCCGAATTCAGCCGGGGCCAGCGTGACTTTATCGGCACGGTACTGCCGAATTAATCAATTGATTTCCCCACTCTATTGCTACTCTTATGTCCAGCCTGTATAATCAGGTCTATGGAGAAAGACGCATATATACCGGAAGACCTGAGTAAATTCGAAAGCTTGGCGGCGATTATCGCCAGACTCCGCGCTCCGGACGGCTGTCCCTGGGACCGGGAACAAACACATCGGTCATTAAGGATTAACCTGCTTGCCGAATGCTACGAGGTGCTGGAAGCGCTCGACGGTAATGACCCGTCCAAGCTGTGCGAGGAACTGGGTGACCTGCTGCTGCAGATTGTCCTCCACGCCCAGATTGCCGCCGATAACGGAGAGTTCGAGATAGGCGACGTTATCGAGGGTATCAGTTCCAAGATAATCCACCGCCACCCTCATGTATTCGGTTCCGGGAAAGCCGACAGCGCCGAGGAAGTGATGCATAACTGGGAAGCCCTCAAGCGCGAGGAGAGAGAAGAAGGTGTATCGATGCTGGCCGGGGTGTCCAGGCAAATGCCGGCACTCGCTTATGCCTACGAAATATCTCGCCGGGCGGTGCGGATGGGGTTCGAGTGGGAGAACTTAGAAGGGGTAATCGATAAGGTTATCGAAGAAGTCCGCGAAATCAAGGAAGCCGGCGACCGTGACGAGAAATCGCAGGAGCTAGGCGATTTACTTTTCACTCTGGTGAACTACGCACGATGGCAGGGAATCGACCCCGAGGTAGCGCTGCGGGAGGCTAATGGTAAATTCTACGGGCGCTTCACACGGATGGAAGAACTGTGCCACCAGCGCGGCGTGGATTTCAGCAAGCTTACTTTCCGGGAAATGGACGATTTATGGGAGGAGGTAAAGAAGGAGCGAGAATAAAAATGGTCGGGGCGCCCGGGTTTGAACCGGGGACCTCCGCGTCCCGAACGCGGCGCGCTACCAGGCTGCGCTACGCCCCGCCGGAACTATTATAAGGCCCTGAAGGCCAAATAAGCAAGATATGATAAGATTGATTATTGAAAATATTGATATGAGTATTTGCGTAAGTGCGCAGATGAGGAGTAACCAGGCTTGAAATAGATCTGTTCTGGAGATTGGTATGAAATATATCGTGCTTATTATTGACGGCGCCGCCGGACTGCCCTTGTCGGAACGGGATAACAAGACATCCCTCGAGCTGGCGGTAACGCCAAACCTGGACGAGATGGTGAGAGAGGGCAAACTCGGGATGACGCGCACCGTGCCGTCCGGGATGGAACCCAGCAGCGCCTGCGCCTGTATGTCGGTGATGGGTTACGATCCGGTGGTCTATTACCAGGGCCGGGCCGGCATCGAGGCCAGGAGTATGGGAATCGAGGTCGGTGACAACGAGGTTGTTTTCCGCTGTAACCTGGTTACCGTGCGTGACGGCCGGATGTGGGACTACAGCGCCGGTCATGTCAGCACCGGAGAGGCCGGGGAGATAATAGCTACCCTCAATCAAGAACTGGGCAGCAGTCATGTGCAGTTTTACCCGGGCGTCAGCTATCGGCATATACTTAAATTAAGGGGCTATAACGAGACCCTCAAAGCTGTCTGTACGCCGCCCCACGATATCCCCGGCAAGCCGGTAGCCGAGTTTTTGCCGCAGGGCCCGGGCAGCCACCTGCTAAAAGACCTCATGACGAGGTCACAGGATATATTGAGAGGCCATAAAATCAATGAGAAACGCCGTTCGGCCGGTGAACCGCCCGTTTCCCTTATCTGGCTTTTTTGGGGTAGCGGAGCGGCTCCTGAGATGCCTACCTATAATGAGACCTACGGACTGAAAGCGGCCATGACTTCCGGCGTGGATTTATTAAAAGGACTGGCTATGATGTCGGGTATGGAAATCCTGGATATACCGGGAGTGACCGACGGACCGGATAACGATTATCAAGCCCAGGCTGTCGGCGCCCTGGAAGCCCTGGGCGAATACGATATGGTGGTGGTGCATATCGAAGCCCCCGACGAGGCGGCCCACGGCGGATTGATTGAAGAGAAGGTAAAAGCCATACAGGATATTGATGCCGAGGTTATCGGTTGTTTGCGGGCTTGGCAGGAAGACGATCTCCGCGTCCTGATAATGCCCGACCATCCTACTCCCATTTCCCTGCGGACCCATACCGCCGAGCCGGTGCCTTTCCTGTTCTGGGGTCTGGGAATTGATTCCAATGGCGCGGCGCGTTTCACCGAAGCCGAAGCTACCAAAACTGGCCTTTTTATAGAGCCAGGGTATAAAATAATGGGAGAGTTACTCTAGAAATATGTAATAGCAATTGCGTATGTGCGCAACTGCGTAATCTAAAAAGACGGGAATATATGGACTTAATCGTACAGAAATACGGCGGTAGTTCGGTAGCGGATGCGGAAAAGATAAAAAACGTATCGCGACGCATTGCCCGAACCCTGGAAGCCGGCTTCCAGGTGGTCGTGGTGGTTTCCGCCATGGGTGATACTACCGATAACCTGGTGAGACTGGCCTACCAGATAAACGAACACCCGGACATGCGTGAACTTGACGTACTCTTATCTACCGGTGAGGTTATGTCCAGCACCCTGCTGGCCATGGCGCTGCACGACTTAGGCTATCCGGCTATCAGCCTGAGCGGCGCCCAGGCGGGTATAACTACCGACACCGTCTACAACCAGGCGAGGATAACCAACCTCAATCCTATTCGTGTTTCCAAAGAATTGGAAAAAGGCAGTATCGTTATCGTCGCCGGATTCCAGGGGATAACCGAGGATATGGACATCACCACCCTGGGACGCGGCGGTTCGGATACCACCGCCGTTGCCCTGGCGGCCAGCCTGAACGCGGTAAGGTGTGAAAGGTATACCGATGTTGACGGTATTTATACCGCCGATCCCCGCCTGATACCGGAAGCCCGCAAGATATCGGAAATAAGCTATGAAGAAATGCTGGAAATGACCGGCCACGGCTCTAAAGCCATCCATCCCCGGGCGGTGGAAATCGGTGAATTATTCAATGTTCCCATTCTGGTAGCGTCCAGCTTTAACGAAAATCCGGGTACGTTAATACGTAAAGAGGTGTCTATGGAGGTACGAAATAAAGTTAGAGGGATAACCCATGACCTTGACGTGGCTAAAATTATGGTAGCCGGTGTGCCGGATAAGCCCGGTATAGCCTCGGCGATATTCGTTCCCCTGGCCGAAGCCGGTATCAGCGTCGATACCATCGTGCAGAACGCCAGTATCGAGAATATTACAGACCTTACGTTTACCGTAACCAGGGGTGATTTAAAGAAGGCTATGGCAGTTATCGAGCCTATCGTGGCATCGATCGGTGCCCGGGAGTGCCTCAGCGATACCGCTCTGGGCAAGGTGAGTATCATCGGTACCGGCATGCAAAACTCACCCGGATATGCCGCCCGAATGTTCGATACTCTCAGCCGGGAGAAGATTAATATACAGCTGATTTCAACCTCGGAGATACGCATTACCTGTATCATAGAAGAAGATAAGGTTACCGATGCTGTGCGGGCCCTTCACCGGGCTTTTGAGATGGAAATCAGTTAATAGAGAAATTGCGATGGCGAGAAAAAAGAAGGAAGAAAAACCACCGCCGTTATTTAGTCTAGATACTGTATTAGTTGAAACCAAAGCGGCGGTGGATGAGCAGAATTCTCGCATATCCTCGCTAGATACGAGGTTAGGTGTATTACTTAGTCTATCTGGAGTTATAATCGCAGCCCTTCTGAGCTTTGCATTAAATTATTCATATTGTATTGAAACTAAGGTGTTGCTAGCGGTTGTTATTATTATTCTCTTTAGCTCTCTTCTATCAGCAACTTGGGGATATTGGATTAGAAAATATAAAACAACACCAAGCCCTAGTGCACTTCGAAAATACTTGGTAGAAGAGCAAGAAAAGACTAAACTAGCGATAATTGATTATCTTACTTCGGTATATGAATGGAATCAGAGTAGAATTGTTGATAAAGTACGTTGCACACATATAAGCTTTCTACTTTTACTAATAGGCGCCATACTAATTGGCATTACATTCCTTATGAATTTGCTGTAGTGTGGTATAATAATAGAATATAGGATAATAATAACCGACTAGGGTAAGATATTATGTCAGATAAAGAAAATAAAAAGCCAGCCCCGCCTCCTCCTAATGTCGACCCGGAGTTGGTTACATATGCAGAAAAAAATGCGAAGCCAGTAAAGAAGAAGTAGCCACACGTCTTCTATTTATACGCTATTTTACGGCAACGACCTCTTTGACTTCAGGAATTTCCTGTTTTAATATCCGTTCAATCCCGTTCTTCAGTGTCATGGTGGACATGGGACAACCGGCACAGGCACCGACCAGTTTTACCTTGACCGTGCCGTCTTCTTCTACCTTTACCAGTTCTACATTACCACCATCCCGTTCCAGAGCCGGGCGTACTTTAGCAAGTATCTCTTCAACCTTGTCTTGCATTACTATCTCCTTTGGTAATAGATGGAACCCTCTACTTTAATTCTAGTCACCGGAAGGTCGTTTTGTCAATATGCTGGTTTGGGACGCAGGACTAAAGAGCCCGGGAAAAATTCTGGAAAATTCAGAAAAAATGATAGAAATTTACGCCTGAAACAGCTTGTGTCAATTTCTTGACGGGTGTAGTATAAAATACTTAAGATATTAGTGAGGCCGTAAATGACCCGCGAAGAAGAAAGACTCGTTAGATATAGGCAGCAGCGCAGCAAGGAAGCCATTGACCTGGCCATGCAGGGCAAGTGGCAGGATGCGGTGGAAGTCAACCGGGAAATCCTGGATAATTTTCCCCGGGACGTTGATGCTTCCAACCGACTCGGCCGGGCCTACATGGAGCTGGGGCAGTTAGCCAGTGCCACCGAGGCGTACAGCCGTACCATCGAACTTGATCCCTATAACGCCATCGCCAACCGGAATCTCCGGCGTATCAGCGATATTGACCAGTCGGACAGCGATGACGTGGACACCGACGAGGTTGCCCCGCGGCAGTTTATCGAGGAAATCGGGAAGTCGGGAACCACCAGTCTCCTGGACCTCGCCCCTAAAGAGAAAAGGGCCAGGATGGTTTCCGGAGATAAGGTCTTTCTTAAAGTGGATAACAACTCTTTGATTGTTGAGAACCGGCGCGGCGAATATATGGGTAGAGTTGAGCCCAGGTACGCCCAGCGGCTGGTCAGGTTGATACTGGGAGGAAATGAGTATTCGGCGACGATCGTCACTTCAAAAGTCGACACTCTATCGGTTATTATCCGGGAATCCTACCAGCACCCGAGCCAGGCAGGGAAAATTTCCTTTCCGCCCAAAGGAATGGAAGAGGTACGCACTTTTACCAGCGACAGGATTCTCAAAGCAGAAACTGGTTATGAGGAAGATAACGAGGATGACTCCGGTTATACCATCATCGGCGGTGACGAGGTAGAGGTTTTAACCGAGAATTCCGATGATTCCGACGATGATACCGGCAATGATGATGATTAGGAGAATGATTTGAATATGGTGATAGGCAATGTCAAACCGGTCAGCTTAGAAGAGGAGATGAAAAGCTCCTATATTGACTATGCCATGACGGTGATAGTATCCCGGGCTTTACCTGATGTCAGAGACGGATTAAAGCCCGTACACAGGCGTATCCTATATGTCATGAACGACCTGGGGATGAGGTCCAACAACCCTTACAAGAAGAGCGTGCGTATCGTCGGTGAAGTTTTAGGTAAATATCATCCCCATGGGGACTCCTCGGTGTACGATGCTATGGTGCGTATGGCGCAGGATTTCTCCATGCGTTATCCCCTCGTCGACGGTCAGGGAAATTACGGCAGCGTTGATAACGACCCACCGGCGGCGATGCGTTACACCGAAGCGCGTATGACGAAAATAGCCGAAGAAATGCTGGTGGACATCGAGAAGGAAACCGTGGATTTCATGCCCAACTTCGATGACACCCTCCAGGAACCCCGGGTACTGCCCACCAGGACGCCCAACCTGCTGCTGAACGGCAGCTCCGGGATTGCCGTGGGCATGGCCACCAACATACCGCCTCATAACCTGAGTGAAGTCTGCGATGCCATTTCGCACTTAATTGATAATCCCAGGGCTACCATCGAAGAACTGACCCAGTTCATCAAAGGACCCGATTTCCCCACGGCCGGTATTATCCTGGGTGTGGAAGGTATCCGCAACGCCTATACCACCGGACACGGGAAAGTGGTGGTACGCGCCAAAGCCCATGTGAGTGATATCGCCAGGACTGACCGACAGCAGATTGTCGTCAGCGAATTGCCCTACCAGACGAACAAGGCCGCCCTGGTGGAGACTATAGCCGAACTGGTCAGGAACAAGAAGATTGACGGCATCAGCGATTTGCGTGACGAGTCCGACCGTGACGGGATGCGGGTGGTCATCGAACTGAAGAAAGATACTCAGGCGCAGAAAATACTCAATAACCTCTACAAATACACCGCCATGCAGTCGTCTTTCTTCATCAATATGCTGGCCCTGGTCGACGGACAACCCCGGGTAATCAGCCTCCGGGAAGCCCTGCAGAATTTCATCAGTTTCCGTCAGCAGGTCATCACCCGGCGCACACGCTATGAACTAAAGCAGGCTAAGGCCAGGGCCCATATCCTGGAGGGACTCAGGATAGCCCTCGATAATATCGATGCCGTTATCAAAACTATCCGGGAATCAGAGACGGCCGATGCTGCCCGCAAAAATCTCATGTCTGACTTCGGGCTGACCCAGATCCAGGCGCAGGCGATTCTCGATATGCAGTTACGCCGCCTGGCCAACCTGGAAAGGCAGAAAATCCTTGATGAATATGCCGAACTGGTGAAGACTATCGCCTATCTCGAAGATTTGCTGCGTAATCCCCGGCGAATCCAGGTATTGATTAAAGAGGATATCGCTGAAATAAAATCAAAATACGGTGACGAGAGAAGGACCGCCATCCTGGAGCAAGGCCAGCTGGAATTTTCCGAAGAAGACCTGATTCCTCACGAAAGGGTGGCTGTAACCATCAGCAGCCGCGGATTTATCAAAAGGGTGGCTTCACGCAATTACACGCCGCAGCACCGCGGCGGCAAGGGCATAATCGGGCAGATCACGCGTGAAGAAGACGCCGTTATGCTCCTTACCGTGGCCGATACCCACGATGATATGTTTTTCTTCACCGATAAGGGAAAGGTGTATTACCTGAAATGCCACGAAATTGCCTCGGGCAGCTCACGTACGTCAAAGGGGCTGGCGATTATTAATCTGCTATCGATTTCCGAGGGTGAAAGGGTAACTTCCATGGCGGCCACCACCGGTCTTATGCCGGAAGCCTATATGGTCATGGCCACCAAGATGGGAGAAATCAAGAAGACTTCGCTGGATAAATTCTCTGCGGTACGCTCGAGCGGGCTTATCGCCATGGACCTGGAACCGGGTGATGAGCTTGTTGCCGTCTGTATGGCAACCGACGATGACGACATTATCATGGTCTCTCAGAAGGGGCAATCAATACGCTTTAAAGTTTCCACGCTGAGGAAAGCCTCGCGGACCAGCGGCGGCGTGCGCGGTATGAAGCTGGCCGCCGGCGATTGCATCGTCAGCCTGGACAAGGCTGATGATGAGGCCTATATGCTGGTGGTGACCAGCTGTGGTTTTGGTAAAATCACGCCGATTAACCAGTATCCCCGGCAGCACCGAGCCGGGAGCGGGGTCAGGACTTTCAAAATCGTGGAGAAATCCGGAGATGTTGCCGCTGCCCGGATAGTACGACTCGACGAACAAATTATGCTGATAACCGCCGAAGGAATGATTACCCGGACGCCGGTCAAGGAAAAGGACCCCCGCAAGGGGATTACCACCCAGGGCCGGAGCACTCAGGGAGTTAAAATAATGGCCCTGGATGAAGGCGACAGCCTGGTGGCGATCACCCCGTTTGAATCCTAGATATATCATCTTGCTCATTAGAGTGTGTCCTCAATTGCGTAATTGCGCAATTAATCCATTTGCGTCAGCACACTTTCAACAACTATAATTCGCTTGTTCGGAGGTAATGGTGCTTGGTAACGAGATTCTTCATCAGGTAAACCGTCCTGCCCGATATACCGGCGGCGAATGGAACAGCATCGTTAAGGACTGGGACAAGGTCTCCATTAAGGTAGCCCTGGCCTACCCGGATACCTATGAAATCGGCATGTCCAACATGGCTATTCCCATCCTCTATGACATTATCAACCGCCAGCCGGATGCCCTCGCCGAAAGGGTTTACGCTCCCTGGACGGACATGGAAAGCACTATGCGGGAGAGAGATATACCCCTTTTCAGCCTGGAAAGCAGGCATCCGCTGAAGGATTTCGATATCATCGGTTTTTCCTTGGGATACGAACTGACCTATACAAACGTGCTCAACATGCTGAACCTGGCGCAGGTGCCTGTTTTAGCCGCGGAAAGGGAGGAATCTCATCCCCTGATAATTGCCGGCGGCAGCTGTGCCCTGAACCCGGAGCCGATGTCCGATTTCATCGATGCGTTTTTCATCGGTGACGGCGAGGAGGTAATACTCGAGTTTCTTGAAGTGTACCGTGAGGCTAAAGGTGCTGCGAAACAACAACTACTTCGGAAACTGGCGGAGATACCGGGAGTCTATGTGCCGGCGCTCTATGAAGTGGCGTATCAGCCTGATGGACTTATAAGAGCAATCTCACCGACCGTACCCGAGGCTAAAGCCAGGATAACCAGGCGTATCGTTAATGAGTTATCTCCGGTCCCCGTGCGGCCGGTGGTGCCCTATATCGAGGTTATTCACGACCGCGGCGCTATCGAAGTACAGCGGGGGTGCAGTCGCGGGTGCCGTTTCTGCCAGGCGGGTATGATTTACCGTCCCGTGCGGGAGAGGACGCCGGACGAGGTAATTGCGGCGGCCGGTGAGATAATAGATAACTGCGGCTACGATGAAATATCGCTGGTATCGCTGAATACCTCAGATTACCCGGGAATAGACCAGCTTGTCGCCCGGCTGATAAAGACTCACCCTCACCTGGCCCTGTCGCTGCCGAGTTTAAGGCTGGATAAGCACTCGGTGGACCTGGTTGAGTCGTTGCCGACGCGCCGTCGTACCGGGCTTACTTTCGCCCCGGAGGCTGGCAGTGAAAGATTACGGCAGGCCATCAATAAAGACCTGACTGAAGAAAGCTTACTGGAGACAGCCGCCGTAGCTTTCGAAAAGGGTTGGACGAACTTAAAACTATATTTCATGGTCGGGCTGCCAACGGAAACGAATGAAGACGTCGAGGGTATTGTCCGTCTGGTTCAAGAAGTCCGGGCGACTGGAAAGGCCGCCAGCGGTAAACGGCCTATGATTCGGATCAGCGCGGCAACCTTCATACCCAAGCCGCATACTCCTTTCCAGTGGTCGGCCCAGCTGGACGAGGCGACCCTGAACGAGCGGCAAGAGATACTCCGGCAGGGACTGCAGCACAAGGGCACCCGGCTCTCCTGGACGGAACCTACCGTCAGCCGGCTGGAAGCGGCGTTATCCCGCGGCGATAGGCGAACCGGTAAAGCTATCTATAATGCTTGGAAGCTCGGGTGTATATTCGATGCCTGGAGCGAGCATTTCCGCTACGGTTCCTGGCAGCAGGCCTTCGCCGATGCGGGGCTGGAAATAGGACGCTACGCCCAGCGAGAACGTTCGTTAGAAGAGGTTTTACCCTGGTCTCATATCGACACGGGTGTATCTATCGATTTCCTGAAAGAAGAACACCAGCGCGCCCGGGACGGGCTGAACACGCCGGATTGCCGCCATGGTAGCTGTAACACCTGCGGCCTTGAGTACCTGGACATTTGTGCCGGGAAGCGGTAATGCGTAATTGCGCAAATGAGTAAGTAAGTCGGTGAGAAGGAGGACTTCCACCTCCCCGGCCTCCCCGCATTGGTTTATTTTCCCACCCGGACCCGCCCTCATGATTCTCAAATTCAGAGACCATACAAACTTCCTCCTAAATATCTACGTAATTGCGTAAATACGCATATATCCATCAAAATATACGATATCACCTGGAAATAGCTTTTAAAATTTCACCTAGGGGTGTATATTTAGTAAATCCGGGAATATCAAGGAATTAGGAGGTCTTATGAACGTTATCTGGGTGATATCGGATTCTCTGCGCCGCGACCACGTAGGAGCCTACGGGAATAAGGAGATAATAACTCCATCTATCGACGCTTTTGCCGAAAAGTCGGTACGGTTAGACCGCCACTATATCGCCGGCTTTCCCACCATGCCTACCCGCGCCGATTACATGACCGGCCGCTGGACAATGTCCTACATGCAATGGGAGCCTTTGTTCAAGGACGAAATACTACTACCCGAAATCCTGGCGAATAACGGTATAAATACGGCCGCGATAGTTGATACACCATTCTATGTCCGTGTCAATATGAATTATGACCAGGGATTCAGGACTTTTTGCGAAATTCCCGGGCAATTGAACGTTCAGTGGCATGAGGGCACCAAGGGTGAGAATGGGCACGTTGTCCACAGTATCTACGGAGGGGACATCAGGAGTGACTGGCGCTATGAATCCGATTACTTTGCTCCACAAACGTTTATAAAAGCGATGGAATGGCTGGAGCGTCACTACAAGGAAAACTTTTTCCTCTACGTTGATACCTGGGATCCGCATGAACCCTGGGACCCGCCGCAGTATTACCGGGAGCTGTACTGGCCGGGGCATGACGGCGACCAGGCAATGCCCATCTACGGGTACTGGCCCAAAACGCCCGGCCTTACCGAAGAGAAGGTCAAAAAAGCCCACGCCTCGTACTGCGGTGAGGTCACCATGGTCGATACCTGGTTCGGGTACTTGATGAGGAAAATAGAAAACCTCGGTTTGCTTGATAACACGGCTATTATATTTACAAGTGACCATGGCTATTACTTTGGCGAGCACGGTGGTCTCTTAGGGAAAATGGTCTTTGCCAGGGACAAGAAAACCGGTATGCCCATAAACGGAATCTGGTCAGCCTCTCCGTTCTATGAGGAAGTGACGCATACGCCCCTAATCATTTATATGCCCGGAGTTGCCCCCACAGCTTATAAAGGTCTGACCTCGGCGGTTGACCTCATGCCAACCGTTCTCGATATCATGGGGCAGAAAATACCGTCCCGCGTCCAGGGCAAATCACTTCTTCCGATGATAAAAGACAATAGGGTGCCTGGAAGGGATTATCTGATTAGTGCGCACCCCTTCATAAATGCTAACGATACCCTGCGCTCGGTTGACGGTACACTGAGGACGACGGAGAAGGACTCCACGGCGACGGTAACCACTGATGAATGGACGCTGCTCTATAATACCGAAGCGGGAATGTCGGAGCTGTATAACCTCAAGTCAGACCCAGGGCAGGAGAAAAACCTGATTAAGGAGAACCCGGACAAGGCGCGCGAGTTGCATAAATTACTGGTTGATTACATGCGTGAGACAAAGCTTGCGGAGCACCTGCTTAAGCCACGACTGGAATTGAGGCTGTAACAAGAGGGGGCTATCTAAGCCCCCTCTTGAATATTACGTAATTGCGCAAATGCGCAGGCATTATACTTCTTTAAACTCGCCTTCTACGGTGTTTTCATCGTCACCGCCGTTTTCGCCTTCTCCTCCTTCAGGCGGAGGCGGGGGTGCTTCACCGCCCGGCGGCGGCTGTTGCTGCTGGTAAACGGCCGTGCCTATCTTCTGCATGGTGGCGTTGAGCTCCTCGGTAGCCTTCTTGATAGCCTCGGTATCGTCACCGTTCAGTGTATTTTTGAGGGCAGCTATTTTCTCTTCGGCTTCGGCGTTCAAGTCGGCCGGGACCTTGTCCTTGTTATCGCGTAACAGCTTTTCTGCCTGGTACGCCAGCGAGTCGCCCGTATTTTTCGCCTCTATCTCCTCGCGGCGCTTGGTATCCTCGGAGGCGTGCATTTCCGCTTCTTTCTGCATCTTGTCTACTTCATCCTTGGAAAGACCGCTGGAAGCGGTGATGGTTATCTTCTGCTCTTTACCGGTGCCCTTGTCTTGAGCCCTGACGTTGAGGATGCCGTTGGCGTCGATATCGAAGGTGACCTCAACCTGGGGCATGCCTCGCGGAGCGGGCAGGATGCCGTCGAGCATGAACCGGCCGAGAGTACGGTTATCGGCGGCCATGGGACGTTCGCCCTGCAGCACGTGGATTTCCACGCTGGGCTGATTGTCCGCGGCCGTCGAGAAAATCTGGCTCTTGGCGGTAGGGATGGTGGTATTACGCGGGATAAGCGGTGTCGCCACGGCACCGAGTGTTTCGATGCCCAGCGTCAGCGGCGTTACATCGAGCAGCAAGACGTCTTTGACATCGCCCTTGAGCACGCCGGCCTGTATAGCCGCGCCCACGGCGACTACCTCGTCGGGATTAACACCCTTGTGAGGCTCCTTGCCGAAGTATTCCTGTACCTTCTTCTGTACCAGCGGCATACGCGTCTGGCCGCCTACCAGAATGACCTCATCTATCTGGGCGGTGGTCTTCTCGGCATCAGTTAGTGCCTGTTTGCACGGCTCGATAGTTTTCTCGACTAAATCCATTACGAGCTGCTCCAGCTTGGACCGGGTCAGCGTGATATTCAGGTGCTTGGGGCCGCTGGCGTCAGCGGTGACAAACGGGAGATTAACATCGGTCTGCTGGACGGTGGAAAGCTCCGTTTTGGCTTTCTCGGCAGCCTCCTTGAGCCTTTGCAGAGCCATCTTGTCCTGTCGCAGATCGATTCCCTGGTCTTTCTTGAATTCATCGCAGAGCCAGTCCATGACCCTCTGGTCGAAGTCGTCACCGCCGAGGTGCGTGTCGCCGTTGGTTGACTCCACCTTGAAAGTGCCTTCCCCGAGTTCCAGGATGGAAATATCGAAAGTACCGCCGCCGAGGTCGTAGACCGCGATGACCTCGTCGTGCTTTTTGTCCAGTCCGTAGGCCAGCGAGGCGGCCGTAGGCTCATTGACAATACGCAGTACTTCCAGTCCGGCAATCTTGCCGGCATCCTTGGTGGCCTGGCGCTGGCTGTCGTTGAAATAGGCCGGTACGGTAATCACCGCCTCGGTGACCTTTTCCCCGAGATAGGCCTCGGCATCCGTCTTGAGTTTCTGCAATATCATCGCCGAAATTTCCGGCGGACTGTAGTCTTTATCTCCCATTTTCACGTTGGCATCGCCATTGGCAGCCTTGACTATCTTGTACGGGAGCATTTTCCTGTCATATTCCGCGCTGGGCTCGTCGTATTTGCGTCCCATCAATCTCTTGATGCTGAAAATGGTATTATCCGGATTCGTAACCGCCTGCCGCTTGGCTACCTGTCCCACCAGGCGCTCTCCGGCTTTATTTACCGCCACAATCGACGGCGTGGTGCGTCCGCCTTCGGCATTGGGGATAATAGTGGGTTCCCCCGCCTCCATGACGGCTACCGCCGAGTTGGTGGTTCCTAAGTCTATTCCGATTACTTTAGCCATTTGGGTTGTCCTCCTCTTCTTCGTTTCCGACGACTACCTTGGCCGGGCGGATAACTCTCTCACCCAGCATGTAGCCGCGTTGAAATTCTTCTAAAATGATGCCCTCCTCGCCCTTTTCCTGCCGGAGGGCCTCGTGAATAGTGGGATCGAAGGTCTCTCCTACCGATATCATGGGTATGACGCCCTGTCCCTGTAAAATCGTCTTAAATTTATGCTCAACCAGCTTGATTCCTTCGCCCCATTCGCTGGCGGCGATTTTAGCCGGCATTGCCTCTATAGCCCTTTCCAGGTCATCGAGGACCGGTAAAATACCGAGAATCAGGTTGGTATTGGCATAGCTGTTAAACTCGCTCCGCTCCTGCTCCACGCGGCGCTTGTAATTTATAAAGTCGGCCTGAGCTCTCTGCCAGCTGGCCAGGTATTCGGCGGCTTTTTGCTGCTCAGCCGCTAATTGCTCTTCAAGACTGCCCGAGCTTTTTATTTCACCGGACTCGTTCTCGGGTTCAATATTTTCATTTTCTTGGGAATCTTCAGGCATCATTGCTCCGTATCCGATTAGTTTTCTTTTTCCTGACGGCTTATATCCCGGCCGTAAAGGCTGGCCACCAGCTGGCTCAGCACTGACGAAAGGTAATGAACCGTCGGGATGGTGCGTGAATAGGGCATGCGGGTGGGACCGACAACCCCGATGGTGCCGGTAGCTTCTTCCGGGATGCCGTACTGGCATAGCACGACGCTGCAATTCTGAATAGCTTTGTCCCTGTTTTCCTTGCCGATGATTACGTGCACCCCTTCACGGCTTAGTTGGGAGGGAAGCAGCACCTTCAACAGGCTGCGCTGTTCGGTTAATTCCATTAAAGCGCTGACCTGGTCGCTGTGAGAGAATTCTGGCTGGTTGAACATGAAATGCCACCCGTCCAGATAGGGGTTTCCGTAATCCTGGTGGTCTTCGGTTTGCATGATGTCGACGAGGTGGTCGGTGATTGCTTTTTCGATTTCGGACAACTCCACCTCTTGGGAAGATATTTCACGACCGGTGAGGTCGGCATAGGCGGCATTTAGTTTTTCGCTGATAACAGTCAGCGTTGCCTGGTTTATGGTCAGGTCGAAGGCTATCAGCTTCTGCCTGACCTTGGCACCGTGCAGCACGATAACCGCTAGCGCCATCGACTCCTGCAGTGAAAGCAGTTCCAGGTGTTTCAGCTTGCAGTCCGTCGATTTGGGGAGGCTGACCACGGCTACGTTTTGCGCCAGCCGTGCCAGCAGAGTGGCCGATAAACTCAACCAGGCTTCGATTTCCCTCTCGGCCTGGTGAAAGGTGTGGCTTATCAGGCGCTGTTCCTCACGGGGCAGCGTCAGGTTGTAGATAGACTCCACGTAATGCCGGTAGCCTTTATCCGAGGGTATGCACCCGGCCGAGGTGTGAGGACGGATAAGATACCCATCCTGTTCCAGCTGTGCCATTTCATTACGAATGGTAGCCGGGCTAACATCGAGTCCGGCGTCATTCGCGATAACCTGCGAAGGCACCGGGGCGGCTTTGGTGATATATTCCCTGATTATGGTATTCAGGATTTTTCCGCTTCTCTCTGTCAGCATTTTACACTCCGTTAGCAGTCTAAGGATGAGACTGCTAACTACTAATTTAGCATTTTGAGGGGTGGTTTGTCAAGGGTATTTATATCATTTTTAGCGCTTTCTTGACCGCAAATTCCGGCTATGATAAATTAATAAAGTGGATATTACCTGGTTAGGTCATTCTTGCTTCCGGATTAAAGGCAGTCAGGCCGTAATTATCACCGATCCTTATCCCCCCGATCTGGGCTATACGCTGGGGAAACAGACGGCTAATATCGTCACGATAAGCCATCAGCACCCCTCTCATTCTTACATAAAGGGTGTCGGCGGCGAGTACCACGTGGTTAACGGTCCCGGCGAGTACGAAATCAGCGGTGTTCTTATCATCGGCGTAGATACCTACCACGATACGCAACGGGGACAGGTGAGAGGGAAAAATACGGTCTACGTCATGGAAATCGACGGTGTATCGGTTTGCCACCTGGGCGACCTTGGGCACGTGCCTTCCTCCGAGCAGTTGGAAGAGATGGGAAATATCAACGTATTGCTGTTACCGGTAGGGGGTGGTTCAACGATAAGCGCTGCCATTGCCACCGAGGTCATGCGGCAAGTAGAGCCCAACATAGTGATACCGATGCACTATAAAACACCGGCTATCAAGCGCGAACTGGATACAGTGGATGTCTTTCTCAAGGAGATGGGCCGGGGACAGGTAGAACCGCGTCCCAAGCTGAATGTATCGAAATCGAACCTGCCGATAAGTACCGAAATTATCGTTCTTTCTATTTAGTCACCACTATCTGTGTTATCACACCCTTTATAACTCGTCGAGGAATTCTTTCAGGTGTTTATTAAATTCCTCAACAGTGCGGCCGTGCGGGGCGTGCCCGAAGCCCGGGATTACCCTGAGGCGCGCATCAGGTATCAGGCTGGCAGCCCGCCGGGCGATGGACAGCGGTAAATACAGGTCATGGCGTTTCCATATCAGCAGCGTGGGCGTTTTTATATCCGGCAGTTTTTCCATGCACGCCCAGTCGGGGTCGTCACCCTCACTTGCCAGAAAGGTCGGGTAAGGCTGGCGGATGCGGAACAGCTTGCGTATTACCCAGAACCCGGTCAGGATGACCGTGCCGAATCGTGAGACCTTTCCCAGGCCGGCGGCGTCCGCCAGGACCAGCTTACGCAATCTTTCCGGGTTCTGCAGGGCGATATCCAGGGCGACCCTCCCTCCGAAAGAATGACCTACCAGGAACGGGCTTTGCAGACCCAGGGTGTCCATGAATTCCAGGATAAAATCGCTGAACTCGGAGAGATAATAGCCGTCGCGGTTTCTTTCGTTCTGCCCGAAGCCAATCAGGTCGGGCGCGTAGAGGGTATAACTGTCCGAAAGGTATTCCATAGTCTCCAGCCAATCCCGCGAGTCGCTGGCACCGCCGTGAAGTAGAACTACCGGTTGGCCGGCGCCTGATTTAAGGTAATGCGTCCGGTAGCCATTGATATCAGTCTTCAGGTATTCAATGCCGGGTTCAGTTCCCGGAACCGTCTTTGCCACCCGTCGAAACCTCGATATTTATGAAATTGATGAATTCTTCCAGCAAACGAGATACAATTCTTTCGTAGCGATAAACACAATAGAAATCGCGTTTCATATCCAGTCCGGTTACGCTTAACTGCCTGACTAGTCCCAGTGCCAGGCTCTTCTTAATCGCCAGGCTGGAAACGAAGGCAATACCGGCGTCGTCTTCCACGGCCACGATAACCGCCTGGGTGGTCCCCAGGACCAGGTTAGGCGAAAGCTTTTGAACATCGATACCTCTCTCGGACAGGCGATTTTCCAGGCTACGTTGCGTGCCCGACATCTCCTCGCGGAAGATGAATGGCTGGCCTTCTAACTCGACAGCGGTTATTTCACCTCGTTGTGCCAGGGGATTGTCTGCAGATACTATCAACGTGATGCTGTCCTCCGCCACTTTGAACGAGGTGAGTTCCTGCCCTTCGGGGGCGATGCCGCAAAATCCCATCTCGTAGCGGTTTTCCCGCACGCCGTCGATAACCGCCATGGAATCCGAAACGTCTACCTGCACTTTTACCGCCGGGTGGAGTCGTTTGAATCTGGCCAGCCACCGGGGCAGGAGAAATTCACCGGGAATGGTGCTGGCCGCCACCAGGAGCTCTCCCGAAACGTCCTCCCGCATCTGCTCCAGGTCGTGCGTCAAATGTTCGCGCTCATCCTCGACTGATTCCGCGAAACGGAGCAGCCGCTTGCCGGCGGCCGTCAGGGAGAAATTCCTCTGCGAGCGGTCGATTAACCGTATTCTCAACTCCTGTTCCAGCTTCTGAATCTGGAACGAGACGGCCGGCTGGGTAATCCCCAGCTTCTTGGCCACTTCGGAAAAGCTGCCCAACCTGACGACTTCCCGGAAAGTCTTTAGATGTTCTAAGTTCATGATATTGTAACCATAAATAATATTTATGTTGCACTAAGAAATAACTTATGCTATAATCTCCTGTGATTATTTTATGGCATTGGAACTAATTCATCAAGGGAGAGATATCTTTAATGACAAATGATAATGTCCAGATGTGGGAGAAACTCGATATAGACATGAAACCCCACGCTATGCTGATGACTGCCCTAGGGCCGATGTACCAGGAAATCTATCTCGCCCAGGAAAACCGCCCCGAGGGGATGGGATTCTATGACATGGTCGTTGGCGATATTCACGGTATCCGGGTCAGAGAGCTTCATGAACACAGTAAGACCGGCGGCAAAGTGGTGGCTACTTACTGCGTGTTCGTGCCGGAAGAGATTGTCTGGGCGGCCGGCGGTATCCCGGTTGGCCTGTGCGCCGGGACGCAGTTCTCCATCCCGATAGCCGAATCTGTGCTTCCCCGTAATACCTGCGCCCTTATTAAATCGTCTTTCGGTTTCAAGCTGGGACGCATCTGCCCCTACGTCCAGGTGAGTGATTTGATTGTGGGCGAAACCACGTGCGACGGCAAGAAGAAAATGTTCGAGATACTCGGCCTGCACCATCAGGTTTACGTGATGGAAGTGCCTAACAAGAAGACGCCAGCCAGTCGGCAGCTCTGGTTGGATGAAGTTAATGATTTCAAGGATGTTATTGAAGATCTCACCGGCAACAAGGTGACGGCGGAGAACCTGAAAGAGGCGATTGACAATGTAAATAGCCGCCGGCAGGCCCTCAAGCGACTCTATCATCTGAGAAAAGTGAGGCCGGTACCCATCAGCGGTAAAGACGCTTTACTGGTGACGCAGGTATCTTTTTATGACGATGTCAAGCGGAATACGGAGATGATTAATAAGCTCTGTGACGAACTGGACCAGCGGGTCAAAGCCGGCGGAGGCGTTGCCCCGGCTGATGCTAAACGTATCCTCGTTTCCGGCAGCCCCATAGCCATCCCAAACTGGAAATTGCACCATATCATCGAGTCGGCTGGAGCGGTGGTGGTCGGTGAGGAATCCTGCACCGGCACCCGGTTCTTCAGCGACCTTGTTGAATCGTCTGGTGACGGACTGGACGCTCAGATAAAAGCCATCGCTGACCGCTATATGAATATCCATTGCGCCTGCTTCACGCCCAACGAAGAGCGACTGGACGATATCGTGAGAATGGCCAAAGAATACCAGGTAGACGGCGTGGTGCATTACCATCTCCAGTTCTGCCATACCTACGCTACCGAAGCTGTCCAGGTGGAGAAACGGTTGGAAGAAGAAGGCATTCCCCTGTTGCGTATCGAGACGGACTATGGTGACGAGGATACGGGTCAGATTAAAAACCGGGTAGACGCTTTTCTGGAGATGATTTAGCCTTGATTTACGCCGGACTGGATGCTGGTTCCCGCACCATAAAGCTGGTGACCTTCGATTCTGCCGTCCGGGAGGCGGCGGTTACCGAGACCGGGGTGAGTTCATTGCAGCGGTGCCGTGAGTTACTCTCGGGTAAAGAATACGATAAGCTGGTGGTGACTGGCTACGGTCGCCATCTGGTCGCTCCGGTATTGCAGGGAGAGGTCATTTCGGAGATAACGGCTTTCGCCGTCGGGGCCCGTTACCTGTTTCCCGAATGTCATTTGATAATCGATATCGGCGGGCAGGACAGCAAGGTCATTCTCCTCTCCGAAAAGGGAACTGTGCAGAAATTTGAAATGAACGACCGGTGCGCGGCCGGGACGGGGAAATTCCTGGAAGTCATGGCTGATACCCTGGAGGTAGATATCTCCGAAATAGGCAACCTTGCCTTAAGCGCTTTGAAAAGTATCCGTATAAACAGCCTCTGCACCGTGTTTGCGGAATCTGAGGTGGTTTCCCTCATCGCCAGGGGAGAAAAATCCAACGATATTGCCTTGGCCCTGCATGAAGCTATCGCCTCACGTATCGGAACGATGGTGAAGAGAGTCGGTATAAAAGAAAAGATAGTATTTGCCGGCGGGGGTTCGTATAATAAGTGCCTGGGCAAATTACTCGAAGATAAACTCGAAAGGAACGTAATTGTCCCCGATGCACCGCAAACGGTGGGCGCTCTGGGGGCGGCGCTTATGGCCAAGCGGGGAATAAAAGGAAAATAAACCGGGGAGGTTAAATATGCCGTCTAAAACGATATTAATCCAGTCCGAGGTTTTGGGGAGAGGCGACGATGAACTCGGCATGATGCTCATGTCCAGTTTTTTAAGGCTGCTCGAAGAGAGTCCGGAAAAGCCGGCGCGGATGATATTCTGGAATACCGGCGTGCGTCTGCTGTGCGAAGGCTCCTGGGCGCTGGAGCACCTGAAGACTTTAGCCGAACAGGGAGTAGAGATATTAGCCTGCCGGACCTGTCTGGACTTTTTCGAACTAACTGATAAATTGGTGATTGGCCGGCCTACCACCATGCCGGAATCCATCGAAGCCATGATGACCAGCCAGATGGTCTGTCTTTAGCCCCCCAACGGTAGGCTGGAACTTGCCGTTCTGGAGTAGTAAAATAACCGTTAAGAGGAAAAAGCATGATTGATAAAGAGAAACTGCGCCTTACCGAGACCGTTCACGGCTCCGGTTGAGCCTGCAAGATCGGTCCGGGTGACCTCGCCCAGGCGCTGGCCGGCCTTTCCTTCCGGTCGGACCCCAATCTCATCGCCGGTATGGAAAGTGCCGAGGATGCCGGCGTATACCGGCTTACGGACGACCTGGCAATCGTGCAGACGGTAGATTTCTTTACACCAATCGTCGACGATCCCTATCAGTTCGGTAAAATCACTGTGGCCAATTCTCTGAGTGATGTTTACGCCATGGGTGGTACTCCCGTCACGGCTCTTAATGTCGTTTGTTTCCCCCAGGAAGCCATGGACATATCCGTTCTCCAGGACGTCCTGCGCGGCGGTCTGGACAAGATGCATGAAGCTGGAGTAATCCTCGTCGGCGGGCATAGCGTGGATGACCCGGAGCTTAAATACGGGCTGGCCGTAACCGGCACGATTCACCCGGATAAAGTAGTTCGTAACAGTACCGCCCGGGCCGGCGACAAATTAATACTCACCAAGATCCTAGGTACGGGGATTATCAGTACCGCCATCAAGAAAGGAAAAGCGGATACGTCGACTATTGAAGCTATTACTAAATCGATGACCGACCTGAACAAGATGGCTTCGGAACTGATGGTGAAGGCCGGCGTCAACGCCTGTACCGATATCACCGGCTTCGGCCTGCTCGGTCATGCCGCCGAGATGATCGAATGCCGTGAGGTGGGGATGGTCATTAATTCTGCCTCGTTGCCGTATTTCCCGGCGTTTAAAGAACTGGCGGAGGCGGGGATGATTCCCGGCGGATTGAACCGTAACCGTGATTTCCGGAAGGATATGGTGGATATCGATTCAAATATTCCAAAATTCATGCAGGATCTCCTTTATGACCCGCAGACGTCCGGTGGGTTGCTGATAGCCGTGCCGGAAGGAAAATCTCAAAGGTTATTGGAAAAGCTCCACAAAAATGGCGTCACTGAAGCCGCTGTCATCGGCGAGGTTACGGCGGAAAACAAGGGCAGAATCAGAGTAATATAGACTGATAGCGTTAAAATGCCGGGAAATACCCCAAAATATCTTGCCTAGAACTTAGTTCTATCCCCTCCCAGAGCCCGTAGAATCAAAATCTGTGTATTGTCAGGTGCTGATGTATCTCTCACTATGGTCAGGACATACACCGGCTTAGAATGTGGAACCTAGAGGCTTGCCGGTGTTCGGGATAACCGCATTACTTTAACTGAGCGCTGGCTCTTCTTAATAGTTCCTCATCGTCCTTAACGCCCCGCACGTCGATGCCGGAATGCCGGAACGCCCGTACCATCGCCTCGATGAGTTTCGTCTTGCTCAGCTTCTTACCGCCGCTGAATTTGGCCGTGGAAGCCAGATTCTCTAGGTAGGCATCCTCCTCATGGTTGAGAAACACGGACAGCTTTATCATGGATGATCGCGGTGTTTCCGGTGTTTTAACGACCGGTTTTAGGTCCGGCGGTTTTTCTACCGGTGCGACCGGATTGCCGCCCCCGGTAAGACGGTCCAGAGCGGTACCGTAAGCAAGTTCCTCGGTGATTTTAGCTCTTTTCATGCAGCACCTCTTCTGTGAATGTTCTGTAGGCTTGCGCGCCGTCAGAGCCCGATGCGTAGGTAAGGATGGACATCCCGGCGGCCGGGGCTTCTTTAAAACGGACACTGGTGGGGATGGTGGCATCGAATACCCGGATAATGCTGCCGAAGGCTCGTTTGGTAACGTCGATAACTTCACGACTGTGCAGCGTGCGCGGGTTAGTCATGGTGAAAAGTATCCCCAGTATTTCCAGGTTATTGTTGAGCTTTTCCTTGACCTCGATGATTGTATGCAACAGTAATTCCAGCCCTTTCATCGCCAGGAAATCGGCCTGAAGCGGGATAAGGACTTTATCGGCGGCGGCCAGGGCGTTTATCGTCAGCAGTCCCAGGCTGGGCAGGCAGTCAACCAGTATAAAGTCGTATTCCTGGCGCGCTGGCCACAACATCCCCTTTAACATGAGTTCACGGGACGGTATTTCCACCAGGTCGAGTTGCGCCTGAGACAACTCGATGTTCGACGGCACAATATCGATGGCTGGAAATTCGGTACGCAGGACTACGTCCCGGATAGTAGGGCTGCCGTTGTTATTCATCACGCCGCGCAGAATATCATAGGTGGTGTGTTCCAGATTATCTGGATTAATCCCGAAGCTGACCGTCAGGCTTCCCTGCGGGTCCCAGTCTACGAGCAGCACGCGCTTGTTGTGCTCGCTGAGTCCCTGGGCGAGGGCCGCGGTAGTGGTCGTTTTACCCACGCCGCCTTTCTGATTGGCGATACAGATTACCGGCATCAACTCACCTCATATTCCGTCGAAATTATAGCGTAATTGCGCAACTGCGTCAATGCTCTTTTCGTAACAGGCAGGAAGGTACCGGAGTATGGCAGGTGAAAATCGGAAGTGCGGAGAATATTAATATCCTTAATTTCTCCGGAAATATTTGTAAAAATAATTGAAAAAGGTATTGACAAAATGAATAATAGACTTTATAATACATTAAGATAATTAAGTTGGAAGTTAAATAAATCAATTAATCCGCCTGAACCAGCGCAGAGAGGTAATGAATATGACTAAAGAATGGCATGAACTAACCCGGATGACCCAGGGAAAACCGATTACGATCGAACGCGTGCGGCTGGTGGATAGTGATATCGCCATCGAAGGCAGTTTTACGCTGCCGCCGCTGGCCGGAATTTCGGCGGAAGACCAGATTTTCGTGATGGCCTTCGTCCGGTCTCACGGCTCCATCAAGGATATGGAAGAGATGTTCGGCATCAGCTATCCCACCGTGAAAAACCGCATCAACCGCATCGCCCAGCAATTCAAGTTCGTCGAGATGGTCGTCCCGTCTTCTCAGGAAAACGTTATCGATGAACTGGAACGCGGCGATATCACACCCGAGGAAGCTTTGAGGAGGTTATCAAAATGAACCGGCCCCCGATGGTAATGCGTATAAAAATCCAGAATCCGCAGCACAAATTTGGACTCTGGCTGCCGTTGTTCCTGATTATTCCCATCGCTCTGGTAGTGTTTATCATACTATCGCCGTTGATATTGCTGGCGGTCATCTTCCTCTGGCCGAGAGGCTGGGGGAAAACAGCGCTACTGGCGCCCTGGGCCGCCTGGCGGGTTTTCTGCGCCACCCGTGGTCTTAAAGTTGACGTACAAAATCCCCGGGACTGTGTACAAATTTCATTCGTATAATACTAAAAGGAGGATATGACCATGACTGAGAACCAGAAGAAAATACTGGAAATGCTGGCCGAAAAGAAGATAAATACCGACGAGGCCTATCGGCTGTTGAACGCCCTTGATACGGCTGACAGTGGCTCGAAGGAGTCACCCAAGGAGGGAAAGGTTATCGGCGGAAAAGCTAAATATCTGCGGGTTACCGTTATGCCCGACCCTGACCGGCCAAATTCAGAGCATGCCGACCGTGTTAACGTAAGGGTACCGATGAACCTGATACGCGCCGGTATCAAGCTGACATCCCTTATACCTGGTGAAGCTACCGAAAAGGTCAACGAAGCTTTGAGGGACAAGGGTATAAACTTCGATGTGCGTAACGTAAAACCGGAAGACCTCGAAGAGCTGATCGGTGCGTTGGCCGATTTGGAGGTCGACGTTTCCAGTGCCCACGGTGAAAAAGTTAAAGTATTCGTAGAATAAATAAACCATAAGGAGAGAATAACATGGGGTATTTTAGAATCTTGGCCGCCATACCGGGTTTTTTCCTGAGCGCCTTTTTCCTGATGCTGCTCTGGGGGGCTATTTCACCTGATTTCGGGATAGCATCAATCACCTACGTCAAGTCCATGCTTATTACCATTACGCTGTGGATAGCCATCGCCCCGCTAGCAGCGGTAGGTAGAAAACGTAAATAGTATAAAAAATCGGGGGCTGGTCAAGTTATGTTCCCTCCTCGCTTTATCAGCCCCATGTTTTTACTAAGCCATGATTCGCTACCTTTATATCCCTAGTTCCTTCAGCTTGGCTTCACCCGGATTCCCATCTTTGTCCCAGCCCCGCGCATCGTAGTATTCATCAAGCATGGCGTCCAAATCAGCCTGGCTGATAAGCTGACCCTGAGAGGGCCCCGCCTTGATGGCTTCGGTCATCAATCTCTTCGGGAAAGTATCGTCCTTACGGGTAAATCCCTCGCCGATGTTGAAAAGCCGGGCCAGGTTGTTTAACCTTTCCCCTATTTTCTCGATATCTTCAGGAGTGAAGTCCGTTCCCGCGGCGGCGTTTACCAGGTCGGCGGTATTCCGGCAGGCTATCCCCGGTACCGCCATATCCAGCAGGAAGGCGCACATCGGGGCGCAATCGCAGGTAACGCTGCGGACGTCCTGGTTCCACTTGGTCAGCCGGCCTTTGCCCTCGATGGCCATGCGGTCCACCTGCTCCGGTACGGGGATATCGAAGATTTCCTGGAAAGCGTAGCCCCGGTTATGGTCGGCGCCGGTATAGGCGGTGGCATAGTTCAGTCCATGTGCCTTGGCTCCCCTCACGTCGTAGGCGGGGAGTTCCAATCCCTTGACGTGCATGGCGTAATCTTCCGAGCCTTTGCCGATTATCTCGGCGGCTTTTCTGGTGCCCTGGCTCAGTATATCCCCGATACCCTCCCGGTAGGTTATTTTTCTCAGCATCTCCAGCAGGATGCCGTGGTTACCGAATTTGAGTTCAAGTCCGTCGGTGTCCTTTTTGGTGACGATTCCCTTTTCGTAAAGCTCCA
>DAOUER010000063.1:0-18789 GCA_034430375.1 Dehalococcoidales bacterium | reverse complement strand
CGCCGCTGGTAGAAAGAACGATTGTCCTTCCGTTCTTGTGAATATTGCGGTTCACGAAATCATGGAAAGGCTGCTTCTGGGCGAAGGCTTTAAAGGCGGCTTTCTTGAGTTTATTCCTGTCTTCAGGATGGAACAGGTCATAGAAATATTTACCGATGATTTCTTCCGGGGTGTAGCCCAGTATCTTCTCGATAACCGGGCTGGAATAGGTATATTTACCGTCGGTATCTATTTCCCATATCCATTCCAAGGTGTTGTCGGCAAGGTCACTGAACCTTTCTTCCCTTGTCTTTAGGGCTTCCTCCATGCTTTTCCGCTCGGTTGTATCCCGGCATACGCAGAAGACAAATTTCTGTCCTCCGAACATTGTTCCATTGGTACTTATTTCAACATCAACATTCGTACCATCCTTACGTTGCCAACCTGTTTCAAAGTGGTCGCCGTCTTCGTCAACATTACGTATCATTTCCATTATTTCATCCGGTGTATGCTGAGCATCCCAATCCCACACGTGAAGTTGAAGGACTTCCTCCGGGGAGTATCCCAGAATCTCTCCGAATTGCCGGTTTGCTTCGTAAGCCTTACCGTGTCCGTCCAGGACAACGATCCCGTCTCTTGATTGCTCGACCATGATGCGCCGCCAGGAAGCTTCTTGAGACAGAGCTTTTCGTACTTTTTCACGGTCGGTGATATCGTGGAAAATTCCACGGGTGGCAATTATTACGCCATTTTTCCTTTGGACACTTATATCACCTTCAACCCGAATTATATTGCCGTCTTTGGAAATAAACGTGGTTTCGATGCGGGGTACTGCTTCCCCAGACATCAATTTCTGGAATATCTCATTGCAGTGTGAGATAGATTCCGGATGGATAATATCCTGGAAATTCAGTTCCCGGATTTCATCATCATCGTATCCAAGAGAATTTCGCCAGGCTTGATTAACATAGACAAAATTACCTTGCGGGCTTATACTCTGGATTATTTCTCCTGTATTATCGAACAAATCTCGATACCGCTCTTCACTTTCTCTAAGAGCTTCTTCTGCTTTCTCCCGTTCGGCAATTTCTTCATTTAAAACGTCGATAGAGGTCATACTTTCATTCAGACTCGTCGACATATCATCGAAGGCGCGTGATAACTGACCTATCTCATCCTTGGCGTTGGTACCGACCCTGTAATTAAGATTGCCCCGGGCAATCATTTCGGTACCTTTGTGCAGGGCATGTAAGGGAAGCACCACCGACCGGGTAGTCAGGTAGGTGGTGACGAGTGCTATTAAAGTAATCAAGCCGGCGCTGTACCATAAAGCTTGATTCACGTTAGCATGTGCCTGGCTGTATTCCTCGTCTATCGTCGACAACTGTGCAATGCTATTAGTTTTTTTCTCGTTGATAAGTTGTTCCAGGTCAAGAAGCGCCGGGGTATTTGTATTACGATGAAGGGGAAACAATTCATCATAACCGGCCCCTCCTTCTTTGGTAACTATTGTGTTGGAAAGATTTATGGCCAGGTTGTTTATCATCGCCATAAATTCTTGGTTATCTGAATATTCCAGCGAACTCACCGACGTAGCGTCAGGTAGATATTCCTTGCTCAACTCTTTTAGCTTTTGTATCTCCGCCTGAGACTTGGTTTTGGATTCAGGAATATCAAGCAGGACATAGTTGACCGTTTGATGGTAGGCCTCACTGGCTATTTGCTCTATCTCGGTGATTTTGAGGGTATTGGGGATAATGTCTTCTTCTACAGCTACAAATTGTTGCTTTAGACTCCCCATATTATTAACCGCATAAAAAATAATTATCCATAGGAGAACCACCACGGTTGTAAAACCTATTATCAATTTAGTTCTTACTTTCATATCCTGCCTTACCGTTGACCAAATTGCTGCTAATAGCCCGGCGCTATCAAATGTATTCCAGTATCCTGTTCAATCCCCGGAGGGAGGGCAGTATCACAGTCATACTGTCCCGCCACCCTCCCTTGCCTACGGGTGCTGTAAATGGTCCTGATATTCTGCGTGATGATCTAATAACCCGTAGTCACCTGCGTTACCAGACCCGTGGTACTGCAGGAATAGGTTCCCGTAGTTGTAGCGGTGCGCAGGTAATTAGGGTAAAGGACGTTGCCGGTTGGGAAGGATGCCATATCATTAGTTGCCGAAGTTGCCGTGACTGACGTTATGCCGGCTTTCGCCATCATGGTGTCCATGGCGGTCTGCACGGTTACCAGTTCGGCCTTGGCTGCTTCCGTCTCTCCTTCTCCAGAAAGTCCGGTAACGTTGGGTATGACTACGGCTGCCAGTACTCCGAGAATGGCAACGACGATAAGCAGCTCTACCAGGGTGAACCCTTTACTGTCGCGATTGAATTTTTTCAGGAAACTACGCATTTTCCCACCTCCTGTTTTTCTTTTGTTTCTGTTTATTTTCATTTTTCTCCTACTAAAGAGTGTTCGGTCGGATACCAGGAAATTTAACCTCAGTTTTCATTTACATTTACCTACCTCCCGGTTACTGAATTTCATTGATAATATAATACCGGCGTTCATTTCTCCGTATGGATTTTCTGAGATGGCATACGGTTCTTGGAGAGGAATTTAGAAAAGTCATCTTGTACAATTCGGTAATGGCCACCGGGTAGCCTGAATGCCGGCAGTTGTCCGGCGGTTATCCACCGCAATACGGTGGTATTACTTACACCGCAGCATTTGGCGATAAATCCAACGGAGATATATTCCGGGCTCCATTGTTCCGATGCGTCCTGCAAACCAAATTCCCCTTTAACTTCATCCGCATATTTCGTTACTTAACCGGTAAAGTGGAAATGTTAATAAAAACGCTGTTAGCGGTGATTGATACGTTTGAGTTTATAGGAGTTCTGTCACAGGGAAATCACAGAAATAGTACGGAAATATACAGAAATATCACAAGAAGGAAAGAATGGTGAGTAGGTGAGGTTAATTATAGACCAGAGAATAGACGGGACCGGATATCCGGTCCCGTGGCTTGAAGAAATCACTGGGTGATGATTTGTTTAAATCAGGTGCCCGGTTATGAGTTTCTCTGGATGGGTATGCTATGCCGGTCGGCAAAGGCGTAAAAGTCGTCCCGGCGTATCCGGTTTTGTCCTCCCGGCAGCCGGAAGGCAACCAGGTTTCCTTTTTCAATCCAGCGCAGGACGGTAACTTTGCTAACACCACAATGCCGGGCAACAACGCCGGTGGTGAGATATTCCGGATAGGGTATTTGAAAACGCGTCTTCAATTTATACCTCCCTGATATCACGCTCTATTTATCCCGATGATGATGAAAAGTGATATTACTTGGCGAACGGGTTACTTACGTTGTTCACATGATTAACCCAATTGACGATTGTTCTACTTAAATCTAGACTTATTAACTCACAGGTGGGTCACAGAATCAGGATGAAGCTTAACAAATACATCACACTTAAAAAGACAGGATGAAGAAAATATCCGCTATCAGCTTCTGATGGCACGGTTACTGGTGCGTTCGGCGCCGATGGTCGTCTCGCGGCCATGGCCGGGGAATAACCTGGTATCATCCGGCAGTACCATCAGCCGGGTATGAATGCTTTCCAGGAGCTGCCGGCGACTGCTTCCCGGCATCAGCGTGGTGCCGATACCCCGGTAGAACAGCGTATCGCCGGTAAAAACACCACTCTCGGTACGCAGGCAGATGCTGCCGGGGGTATGACCCGGTGTGTGTATTACGGTAAAGGGGGTATCTCCCAGTTCTATGACGTCTCCCTCGTGGAGTAAACGGTCCGGCGATTCCGGGGTCTTGTATGATATACCGAACTGGGAACTGAAAGCCCCTCTACCTTCAAGGAAATCAGCATCGGCGACGTGAATGGCTACCGCGGCGCCGGTCCTGTCCTGGATATCAAACAGCGCGGCGATATGGTCGGAGTGACCGTGGGTGAGTACTACTATCTCGATATCAAGTTCCAGCTTTTTTATTGTCTGGTAGATATCTTCGGAGTTGCCCCCGGGGTCGATTACCAGTCCTTCCCGGGTATCCGGATTGCCGACAATCCAGCAATTTGCCGAGAGGTGGCCTACCACCAGTCTTACGATGGTCAGTTGTTCGTCCATGTTCGTTGTTATATCAATAAAATCGGGATTATATAGAGATGAGCGGGTATTTTCAAAATACCAGAGTATCAAGAAATACGCAAGTTCTTGAGGAAGTTTAAACCAGGATAAACGGGTAAAATTATCAGGCAATGGCCCGGGCTGAAGGTTTTAATGTTTGCCGCTGGAGTAAAGTCCTAATCCTGGCGCTGAGTTCCATCGGTCCGAAGGGCTTTCTTAAAAAGTAGTCGGCGCCGGCATCGATAGCCCGGGCGCAGGTATCGGCGCTGGCCTGTGAATGGATAACGATGAGCGGGAGGCTGGAGAAACTTTTTATCTGCTCGTATAGCTGCCAGTCTTCGGTTTCCGGGCCGGCCTGGAGGATGATGATATCGTAGTCTTCAATATTTATCTGGCTCGGGTCGGCTTCGACTCTGCTGGCGATGTTCAGCTTGTAACCTTCTTGGGTTATGACACCGGAATCGTTGGAAGGTAAAAACGAGTTTACTATTAATAAGATGTTCTTCATGGTCCCTCGGTATCTAATGTAATACAACCGGGATAGTATGAACACAAAACAAACCTGCATTTAGCTTCAGGGTCTACTCCCATTCTGGAATATGGGTGATATCCCTGAGTGGATGTGATTACCTGTATAGATGTGTCCGGTACTTATGTCCATTACAATAGTACTATCCCGGATAAATGGTAGCGAAACATGCAACGAAAACGGAAAATAGGATTTGTGCTGGAAGCTATCGCTGTATTTGTCATCATGGCGGTTCTTTCCTCGATTGCCGTGCCTAAAATCGAGGAGATGATTAATAGAGAACAGGATGACCTGCGCGCTGATGAATTTATAACTGTCAAGATCGCCGTGACGGAAATGCTGGCGGAGAGTACGGTGAAAACGCTACAACCGGTAAATGCCGTCCGGGATTTGACACAGGTACGCACCACCGATTCACCACCGTTGATACTGGCGGATTATCTGGATACGGATGATATGAGGTCAGCTGAGCTGGGATGCACTTATACTTTCACCGCCGGTGGTGATGTAACCCAGGAATGTCCGTAACTCGGTAGCTGGTTCTTCATAAAAAGCATCACTCCATTTTCATTATTGCCCCTGATTTCGTCCTTCATGTGATATAATGGGGTAATCTTTACAAAATCCCATGTCAGGAAATCGGCATAACGTGACCGCCAAGACATTCCAACAAACCAGTCAGTCACCCCGGAGGCTCTATTACGGTCATATCATCGTAGTAGCGACATTTATCATTATGTGTGTCGCTTTCGGCCTGTACATCGTTTATGGTATCTTCTTTAATCCCCTGCGTGATGAATTCGGCTGGTCACGCGCCGTAACCTCGGGTGCGTATTCGTTATCTTCGGTTTTCAGCGGCGTACTTGGTATCGTCATGGGAATCCTCACCGATAAGTTCGGCCCCCGCCTGGTGGTTATGTCTTCCGGTATTATCCTGGGCCTGGGGTATTACCTGATGTCCCAGGTGAACTCTGTCTGGCAGTTCTACCTGTTTTTCGGTGTCATTGTCGGCACCGGTATGAGCGGTGTATGGGTACCGTTATTATCTACCGTAGCCAGGTGGTTTAACCAGAGCCGAAGCATGATGACCGGCGTCACCGTATCCGGGCTGACGGTCGGGCAGATAATCGGGCCTCCGGTAATCAGTCGGCTGATAGAAAGATACGATTGGCGGGATACCTATACCATGCTGGCCGTAGCCGTGTCCGTTATCGTGGTGCTGGCGGCGCTGTTGCTCAAAAGAAAGCCGGAGGGAGTGGAAGAGCCCGTTTCCGCCAGGCAGGAAAAACGACCCTTCAGGGATAACACTCCGGCCCGCGATTATACCCTCGGCGAGGCCTCCCGGATGTTGCAGTTCTGGCTGACTGCCGTGGTTTTCTTCTGCTTCGGTTTTGTGGCCTACGGTTTGACGGTGCACCTGGTGCCCCACCTCACGCAACTGGGTATCAACGATATTGAAGCGGCGAATGTCCTGGCCGTCAGCGGCGGCATCGGCATTATTGGGAATTTCCTGCTGGGTGGTATTGTCGGGGATAGAATCGGCAACCGCAAGGCTTTTATCCTGGGTATATTGCTGGTCTTTATCGGCCTGGTCATATTGCTACCTTCGCGCGAGCTAGGGATGTTTTACATTTACGCTATATTGTTTGGCCTGGGAATCGGTGCAATGGGAACCTCGGAGTCTCCCCTGGTGTCCCGACTATTCGGATTGAAACATCATGGCCTGATATACGGGATGATGGGGATGGGCTTTACCGCCGGCGGCGCGGCCGGTCCGGTGATAATCGGGTACATGGGTGACCTGGCGGAGAGCTATCAACCGGCGTTCGTAGTGTGCCTCGTTTTGAGTCTTATTGCCCTTGTTGTTATGGTTATCATCAAGCCGGTACAAAAGGATGGGCCGGGGCTCTAGTTATTACATCAGGTTAATATCCCCTCTTTTTATCCACGATATTGATGAGTTTTTTACCGTTAAGATATCTATCGAGGTTTTCACAGAAAAGGTCGGTAGCCCTCTGCATGTAGTCTTCCATTCCCCCGGAAACATGGGGACTCAGTATCACGTTATCATAGTCCCATAACGGGCTATCGGGGGGCAGGGGCTCGGTTGCTGTTACGTCCAATCCCGCCCCGGCAATCTGTTTTTCATCGAGGGCGCGGGCAAGCGCCGCTTCATCGATAATGCCGCCCCGGCCGATATTAATTATATAGGCAGAGGGTTTCATAGCCCTGAGCTCATCCGCACCGATCAATCCGGTGGTTTCCGGGGTAAGCGGCGTGGCCACGACCACGTAGTCGCTTTCACCGAGTAATTCCTTTAGTCGGCTGGTCGGCAGCAGCTTATCGACATCTCTGGCGCGTGAAGATTTCCCGGTGGAACGACGGGTGGCGATGACCTTCATACCAAAGGCTTTGGATAGCCGGGCTACTTCCCGCCCGATATTGCCCAGTCCTACTATCCCGACGGTCTTGCCTCTCAGTACTGTCGGCATGAACCTTGCCCATTCGTGTTTTAACTGTGACCGGACGAATAACGGCGCCTGCTTGGCGAACATGAGCATAAAAGCCAGGACAAATTCGCCGATGGGAATGGCATGGATACCGCTTACGCCGGTTAGTATCACCGGGCTATCCCAGATATCGGTACCGGCAAACCGGTCTACCCCGGCGGACATCGTCTGGACCCATTTGAGTCGGGGGGCCCGGGCCAGCATATCGCGGGGCAGGAACAGACCGTAGATTATCTCTGCCTCTGCCAGGAGGGTATTAAATTCCTGTTTACCATCCGGATTATTGCGGAATTCCGCCATGGCCGGGATTGAACCGTCGATTACATTGAGTCTGGGGCTGACCTCTGATATTTGCCGTAATATTTCATCGGTAGCCACCGGAAGAGATTCGTTAAAAATCGGGGCAATCACCAGAACGTTTATCGAGTCCACGAAAATTCGTCTCCTTTAATTATTGGATTATTCGCGAAAGGAAGAACAGGTACTTCTAGGGAAATTATAGAGCATCGGGGGAGTGTTTACCAAAAGTAGCCGGCCGAGGTTTGACAAGCCGTGAAAATTCATATAGTCTATTCTATACTCCACAAGGCCTGAGTATAGCCGACGGGACGTGGCGATATGGTAAGGAAAGAAATAAAACCCCGGGAACCGGAAACTCAGTCGGAGATTCTGACGCTGAGTCGGATTTCCGCGGCGCTGAGCGGCCTCTGGGACCTCGATGCTATTCTCGGGGTGGGGCTCGACAGCGCGCTGGAATTCATGAACGGCACTGTCGGGGAAATTCTGCTGATAAATGAGGGTAATCAGAGCCTGTCGCGGCGCGTTCACCGCGGCTTGAGCAAAGAGTTTGTTACCGGTTTCCACACCAATCTTGGCGAGGGGGTCACCGGAAGCGTGGCTCAGAGCGGTAAGGCTATCCTGGTTGAGGATGTGTCCGCCGATCCCCAGGTAACTCACCGTGAGCTCCTTCTAGCCGAAGGATTGAAAACTTTTATTTCGGTACCCCTCCGCGCCAAGGAGAGGGTAGTGGGAGTTTTGAATATCTCCAGCCATCACCGGCGTAAGTTTTCCAATGACGACATGTATTTTCTCTATGCCATCGGCGACCAGCTGGGTATAGCTATTGAGAACGCCCGTCTTTACGAGAGACTGAGAAATGCCCGGCAAAGACTGCGGAACTTAGCCCGGCAGAACCTGGTAGCCGAAGAAGACGAAAGACGCCGCATCGCCCGTGAACTTCACGATGAAACCAGCCAGTCGCTCTCCGGGATAGCCCTGCAGATCCAAGCCTTGATAGAAATGTCTAATATACCCGGTACGCCGGACGTCGATTTTGTTAACGGGTTAAAGAAGGTCCAGGCATTGACGGTGCAGGTACATAATGAAGTCAGCCGCCTGATTTCCAATTTACACCCGGCCCTGCTGGATACGCTGGGGCTGGTACCGGCAGTACGCCAGCATACTGAAACAAGACTGCAGCCCCTGGACATGAAGGTATCCGTAGAAATCAGGGGCAAGGAAAGAAGATTACCACCCGATGTCGAAGCAGCCCTTTTCCGGTTTATCCAGGGAGCGGTAGGTAATGTGGCCCAGCATTCCCAGGCCAAGAGCGTGACCGTTTCGCTGGAATTCGCGTCTAGCGAATTCAATATAAAGGTAAACGATAACGGGCAGGGATTCGATGTCTCGGAAATCACCGATGTTGAAGAGAGCGGACGGGGAAGAGGCTTATTCAGCATGAGAGAAAGAATCGGATTTCTCGGCGGGACCAGCGGTATTGAATCGGAAATCGGTAAGGGGACTACCGTCTGGGCAAGGATTCCGATAGGGCAGGAAGTAGCCTATGCAAAAAATTAGGGTTCTGGTAGTAGACGACCATACCATAGTGCGGGACGGCATCTCCGCCTTACTTGCCCTGGCCGGTGATATCGAGGTCGTCGGCGAGGCTGTCAACGGTAATGAAGCGTTGAAGATGGCGGCTAAATTGGAGCCCGACGTGGTTTTAATGGATATCGCCATGCCGATAATGGGCGGACTGGAGGCCACCCGCCGCATCAGCAAGGAGTTCCCTAAAATCAAAGTGCTGGTGATAACCCAGCATGACGATAAAGAATACGTGTTTCCGGTAATCGAGTCCGGCGCTTCGGGACTGATCAGCAAAGCTGCCGCATCATCCGAGCTGGCGGTGGGTATCCGGGCGGTTCACAGAGGCGATTCTTTCCTGTCGCCCTCGGTCGCCCGGCTTCTCGTGGAGAATTATCAGCAGACCGCCGGCGATAGGGTACAGCAAGACCCTTACAATCATTTGACGGAACGGGAGAGAGAAATACTCAAATTACTGGCGGAAGGATTCAGTACGCAGGAGATAGCCGATATGCTGGTAATCACCCGGAAAACCGTGGAAGGTCATAAAACCAATCTCATGGGCAAACTCGGTATCCATAACAAAATCGACCTGGTGAAATACGCCCTCCGCCGGGGAATCATCAGTATCTAGTACATCGCGTCTGTATTTTCAGCTTCCACGTTTTTTTCCTATACCTTCTATACCCCTGTCACCGGGGGTAAATCCGGTGATATTCAGGGGTTCTATCCGCCGTCCATCGGGGTAAAGACCCCCTTTATATTCGCGGGAAGTCGTCATATAGTAAGGTTTACAGGAGTTTCACGTTGAAGGAGGAATCATGGAACAGACGTATAAAATCCTGATCGTGGATGATGAACTGGATTTTTCTGAGTCCTTGAAATCGACCTTGGAAAAAGAGGGGTACCAGGTATCTTGTGCTGCTGCGCGGGAGGAGGCTGAATCGACTGTTCGCCACCTCGAGCCCGATATGATAGTTATAGGAACCATCATGCCGAGGGGAGATGCTTTCCTGTTTCATAAATGGCTCAAACAGACGCTGGGATTCAGCAACCTGCCGATAATGGTCATCAATGCCTCCCCGGAACAACAGTTGACCAAGGGATGGCGGCGCGACGAAGGAATGCAGTGTGACGCCGAAGACCTGCTGGCCAAGCCGGTAGAACCGAAGGCACTGGTTCCCCGCATTCAGAAACTGCTGGACCGGACCACCAAGAAAATCCGCGTCCTGATTGTCGACGACCATTCCGTGGTCAGGGACGGCATCAGGTCGGTAATCAGCTTACAACGCGATATGCAGGTTATCGGCGAGGCTGTCAATGGTAAGGAAGCCCTGGAGAAAACGGTGGAGCTCATTCCCGATGTCGTCGTCATGGACATCGTCATGCCGGTGATGAACGGACTGGATGCCGCCCGCGAAATCTGTAAGAGAGACCAGCCAACCAAGGTATTGATGCTTACCCAATATGATGATGCAGAAAATATGCTGGCCAGTCGACAGGTGGGGGCGGTGGGATTTATCCCCAAGGCCGCTGCCAGTTCTCAGCTTTTAACGGGAATACGGTCGGTGGCCAGGGGTGATGAATCCTGGATTGAGTCTCTTCAACCTCATTGATTTAGATAGCGGAGTTAGTGCGTGGAAACAATCACCATAACCTTAAACGGCGTTGAGGTTAGCGGGTACCCGACAACTACTATACTGGACCTGGCCAGAGAACTGGGAGTTGACATCCCCACTCTCTGCCATGACCCGAATCTGGCGTCGACCGGGGCTTGCCGCTTGTGCCTGGTGGAAGACGAAAGGAATGGCGCCCTGCTGGCTTCCTGCGTAACGGTTATCACTCCGGGGATGACAATCAATACTAACTCACCGAGGGTAGTTGAACACCGCAAGAAAATCCTCAAGCTCCTGCTGGCCAGTCACCCCGACTCCTGTCTTATCTGCGATAAGGGAAACCGCTGTCAGCTACGCAAACTGGCCGCCGAAATGGGTATCGGCTATAACGAATTCTTGAGAATCCCGCAATATGACGTTATTGAAGAGGTTAACCCGTTCATCGAACGCGACCTATCCAAGTGTATCATGTGCGGCAAGTGCATCCGGGCTGACCAGGAACTCGTCGTGGAGGGGGCCATCGACTATATTCACCGCGGGACGATGGTCAAAGCCGCCACCCTGAACGATGTCCCGCTGGAAAAGTCCGACTGTACATTTTGCGGTACCTGCGTGGCTATCTGCCCCACCGGAGCGCTCATGGAAAAGGACCGAGCCTATACCGGTACCGCGACCAATACTGTCACTACGGTATGTCCCTATTGCGGCTGCGGCTGCACCCTGGTGCTGAGTATTAAGGACGGAAAGGTGATACAGGCCGGTCCGTCCCGGGACAGTCCGGTTAACGCCGGCACCCTCTGCGTACGGGGCAGCTACGGATGGGATTATATCCACAGTAAAGAAAGATTAACGACTCCCCTGGTAAAAGAAGACGGTGAATTCCGGGAAGCTACCTGGGAAGAAGCTATTGACCGCGTAGCGGAGGGGTTGAGGGGAATCAAGGATTCTACCGGAGCCGACTCGCTTGGGGTTTTAGGCTCCTCAAAATGCACCAATGAAGAGAACTACCTGCTGCAAAGGTTTGCCCGGGGCATTCTCGGAACCAATAATATCGATAACGGCAGCCGACTCTACAGCGCCGCCAGCCTGGCCGGTCTGGGCGCTTCGGTAGGTTATGCCGGCACGACGGGCTCTTTCGAGGTTCTGGAGCGTTCCCAGGCGATTATTGTCATCGGTGCCAACCCGGAAATTTCCGCCCCGGCGGTAGCCTATGCCATCAAACGGGCGGCGAAATACGGCGGGGCGGAACTCTGTGTTATTGACCCGCGTTATACGCCGCTGGCGGCATTCGCCCGCCACTGGCTGCAGCCGAAAATCGGTACTGATATAGCCCTGCTCAACGGGCTGGCTAGAGTGATTATCGATGAAAAGAAATTCGACATGGAATTCGTCTCCCGCATGACCGATAACTTTGATGGCTGGGTCAAGAGCCTGGATAGTTATACACCGGATAACGTGGAAAAAACTACCGGGATTCCCCGTAAAGAAATCCGGCAGGTAGCGAGAATGCTGGCGACCGCTGGAGAAGCGGCCATAGTCTACGGGAATGGTATTACCCAGTATGACGCCGGTACGGATGCCGTTATCGCTATTGCCAATCTGGCCATGCTGACCGGGAATGCCGGCCGCTCCGGCGGCATCTTTGCCCTGCAGCGTGAAAACAACGCCCGGGGCGCCGGTGACATGGGGTCTTTGCCCGGTTATTTACCCGGTTATCTGGCGGTTGGTGACGCTCAAAACCGGCGGAAATTCGAGGGGAAATGGGGCTGTAAATTACCGGAAACCGCCGGTCACAGCGCCCTGGAAATGATGGAGAAAGCCCGCCAGGGACAGATAAAGGGCATGTTCATAATGGGCGAAAATCCGTTGGCTGGTTTTCCTCAACCGGGACTGGTAAAAGAAGCCCTGGATTCCCTCGATTTCCTGGTGGTAACCGATATGTTCCTCTCGGAAACCGCCGGGCTGGCTGATGTAGTCTTGCCGGCGTGCAGTTTTGCCGAGAAAGAGGGTACTTTCACCAACTTCGAGGGGAGGGTGCAGCGATTAAATAAAGCAATCGACCCCGTGGGGCAGAGTCTGCCAGACGGGGAGATATTACTGAGACTGGCCGAAGCTATGAATTCGCCGATGCCCTGCGGTTCGCCACAGGAAGTGATGGAAGAGATAGAAGAGATGGTTCCTTTCTATCGTCATCTGGACGAAACGGAAAGGGGAGAAACCGGATTCGGTGATATTGAAGATAGTAGCCCGGGGACGCGGCGACTCCACAAAGGGCTGTTCCCCAGCGGTTTCGGGCGGTTTTCTCCCGTGAAATACGAACCACCTCCGGATAGCGCCGGGATTGAATATCCCCATACCCTCATGGTGGGTTCGGTACGTTATAGCTTCGGTTCCGGTGGACGCAGTTCGCAATCCGCCCGGCTGAGTCGGTATAACCACGACGTACACCTCGATATCAGCCGTCATGATGCCAATAAGCTGAGCTTAAAAGACGGTGACAGCGTTAAGGTAATATCACCCCACGGTGAAATGATAAGACCCGCCCGGATTGATGCAATGCTGCCGCGGGGCATGGTTTTTGCCCCGATAGCGTCGCCCGGCGGGAACGTATACGAGCTCTTCGGCAGCGCGATGAACCAGCAATCGAAAGCCCCGGCCGTTAAATCCTGTGCCGTAAGGCTGGAAAGAGTTTGAGATTATGACTATAGCGCAAAAGAAACCAAAAATAAGCATGAAGCAGATTGAGAAAATAATCGTTGCCTATCGGGATAAAAGGTGGGCGCTGATACCCCTCGCCCAGGAAATCCAGGAAAAGGCCGGCTACATTCCGCCGGAGGTTATCCCGGTAATCGCACGTGAGCTCGGTTTATTCCCGGCCCAGGTGCAGGGAGTTATAACTTTCTATGCGCAATTATATACTCATCCCCGGGGTGATAATATCGTCCGGGTTTGCCGGGGTACCGCCTGTCATGTACGGGGCGGCAAGTCCATCCTCAAACTGGTCAAACAGCATCTCGGCATTGATGAAGACGAGACCACCGAGGACATGGAATACACGCTGGAGACGGTCGCTTGCATCGGGGTATGCGCCCTGGCGCCGAACCTGGTGGTGAACAATACTATTTACGGAAACATGAACCCCAAGAAAGTAGCCGCGGTTTTCAGTGATTATCAGAAAAAGGTTAGCGGGAAGAAAGATGGCGAAAAAGAGTAAAAATAACCAGCGAGAGGTCCTGGTCTGCTGCGGCTCGGGCTGCCCTGGCTCGGTGCAGGTGAAGCAATGCCTGGAAGAAGAAATTGCCCGGCAGGGACTTGACGTAAGCGTCCGGCCGACCGGTTGTCACGGCTTCTGTCAGCAGGGGCCGACTCTGCTTATCGAGCCGGAGAATATCCTCTACTGTAAGGTGACCGACGATGATATCCCCGAGGTTGTCCGGGAGCACCTGGGCAATAACAAGCTTGTCGAGAGATTACTGTATGTCGACCCGTCTTCCGGCCAGACCGTGCCCCGATATTCGGATATCCGGTTCTACGAGGAGCAGAAACGCATTATCCTCCGTAACTGCGGTCATATTAATCCCGAGAATATCGACGACTATATTGCCAGGGGCGGATATGGGTCGTTGAAAAAAGCTATTTTTGAGATGACGCCGGAAACCGTTATCGACGAGATAAAGCGTTCCGGATTGCGCGGTCGGGGCGGTGCCGGCTTTCCCACTGGGGTAAAGTGGGAGACCTGCCGCAATAATCCGGGCTACCAGAAATACGCCATCTGCAACGCCGACGAGGGCGACCCCGGGGCTTTCATGGACCGTTCCATCCTGGAAGGTGACCCCCATACCATGCTGGAAGGACTGGCCATCACCGCCTACGCCATCGGCGCCAGCGAAGGGTACATCTACATCCGCATCGAGTACCCGCTGGCGGTTAAGCACCTCTATACCGCCCTGGAGCAGGCGGAGGCCAAGGGATACCTGGGGAAAAACATCATGGGTTCCGGTTTCTCCTTTAATATCCAGATTAAAGAGGGCGCCGGCGCTTTCGTCTGCGGCGAAGAGACGGCCCTGATAGCATCCATCGAAAGCCTGCGGGGCATGCCACGTCCCCGCCCGCCTTTCCCGCCACAGTCCGGGCTGGACGGCAAACCGACGGTCATCAACAATGTGAAAACGCTTTCAACGATTCCCGTCATTTTAGAAAAGGGCGCGGAGTGGTATGCCGCTATCGGTACGGAGAAGAGTCACGGCACTACCGTCTTCGCCCTGACCGGTAAGATAGCCAACAGCGGACTGGTCGAGGTACCCATGGGAACGCCGCTTTCGACCATCATCTACGATATGGGCGGGGGCATACCGCGCGGTCGGCAGCTGAAGGCGGTACAGACCGGCGGCCCGTCCGGAGGCTGTATTCCGGCGCGCTTTATCGATACCCCCATTGGCTATGAGGAACTGGCGGCGTTGGGGTCGATTGTCGGCTCCGGCGGCATGGTCGTCATGGACGAGGCCACCTGTATGGTAGAGGTAGCCCGTTATTTCTTGAGTTTTACCCAGGCGGAAAGCTGCGGTAAATGCACACCTTGCCGGTTGGGGACCCGGCAGATGCTGGAGATACTTACCGGCATCACCGAAGGCCGGGGGACTGACGAGGATATCGATAAACTGCTCTCTATAGCCGAGACCGTCAAGGACTGCTCACTGTGCAGTCTGGGTAAGACGGCCCCCAACCCGGTTATCTCTACTATCAAATATTTCCGCGAAGAGTATGAAGCCCATATCCGCGAGAAGAAATGCCCGGCGGCGGTCTGTGAAGCCCTGATGATATCACCCTGCCAGCATACCTGCCCGGCCGGAATCAACGTCCCCAAATATATCGATGCTATCGCCGAAGGCGAATACCAGAAATCTATAGAGACTATCCGGGAACGCAACCCCTTCGCGGCGGTATGCGGGCGTATCTGCCATCACCCCTGCGAGAACCGGTGCCGGCGCGGTGAACTGGACGACCCCGTATCTATCCGGTCTTTGAAACGCTTCGCCGCCGACTGGTATGCCGAGCACGGTGCCGAGATGGACGGTATCGAACCGTTCGCGGTCACAAAAAAGGAAAAGGTGGCGGTGGTCGGGGCCGGGCCTACCGGGCTGGCCTGCGCCTACTTCCTCGCCCAGGCCGGCTACAAGGTCAAGGTTTTTGAAGCCCTGCCGGTGGGCGGGGGAATGCTTTCCGTAGCTATACCGGAATTCCGCCTCCCCCAGGCTGCCATCCAGCAGGATATCGACTATATCATGGCGCGGGGGGTGGAAATACAATACAATACGCCCTTGAACACCAATTTCACCATCGACGACCTTAAAGAAGAAGGCTATGCGGCGGTCTACATCGCCGCCGGGGCGCAGCGCAGCCAGCGACTCGGCATTCCGGGGGAGGTGGAGGATATCGAAGGTCTTTATTACGGTCTGCGCTTCCTCCGTGACGTACGGCTGGGTCGCGATGTAACCGTCGGTAAGCGGGTAGCCATCATCGGCGGCGGTAATGTCGCCCTTGATACCGCCCGTACTTCCCTGCGCCTCGGGGCTGAAGAAGCCACGATATATTACCGGCGATCACGCGACGAGATGCCGGTCTCCGACGTCGAATATGATGAAGCGGTCGAAGAAGGCGTTGTCATGAACTTCCTGATGAGTCCCACGCGCGTTACCAACCGGAACTGGAAGGTCACCGGCCTGCAGTGCACCCAAATGAGACTGGGAGAGCCGGATGACAGCGGCCGGCGGCGCCCTGTCCCGGTTACCGGCTCGGAGTTCGATATCCAAGCGGATACCGTTATCGCCGCCGTCGGCCAGGCGCCCGACCTTTCTTTCTTGCCCCCCGACAGTACCCTGGAACGTACGCGGTGGGAAACGCTGGTGGTAGACAGCAATACCCTGGCCACTAATATTGCCGGGGTTTTTGCCGGCGGCGACTTCGTGACCGGGCCGGCTATGGTGGTCGAGGCTATTGCCGCCGGACGCCGGGGTGCCCTGGCAATAGATAAATACCTGAAAAAGGATGATTCACGAGTAGAGATTTACGACCGTCGTAGCGCCGCCACCATCGAAGCTGCGCCGGCTGAACTTGACGATACCTGGGAGGACAAGCCGAGGATCAAAGTAAAAACACTGCCGCTGGCCGACCGGCGCAGCAGTTTTACGGAGATAGAACTGGGTATGTCGGAAGAGATTGCCCGTATGGAAGCCAAGCGGTGCCTGCGGTGCGACCTTGAAATGTAGATGATATGATTGCCTGAAAGAGGGGGAAAGCCATGAAATCGATGACGAGTCAGAAACCGATTGAAGAAATACAACGACTCCTGGAAGGGCTCGATAAGGTATTTATCGTCGGTTGTGGCACCTGTACCACCCTGACGAATACCGGCGGCGTGGAGCAGGTGGCTGAAATGAAGGAGAAACTCCAGGAGATGGGCAAGTGGCTGACCGGCACGGTAATCATTCCCACTGCCTGCGATGATATGACCGACGTGGCCATGAAAGAGAACGAGCCGGCTATCCGCAGCGCCGACTGCGTGCTATCTATGAGCTGCGCCCTGGGTGTCCACCGGATGACGCTTTATCTGGATATACCGGTGATTCCGGCGGTCAATACACTATTCATCGGGGTAGAAGAAACACCAGGTTTTTTCCGCGAGGCCTGTGCCCAGTGCGGCGAATGTCTGCTGGGAGAGACGGCCGGGATTTGCCCGATTACCGCCTGTCACAAGGGGTTGGTCAATGGACCCTGCGGCGGCACCAACAACGGTAAATGCGAGGTCGACAGCGAAAAGGACTGCGCCTGGACGCTGATTTATAACCGGCTTAAAGAGCAAGGCCGTCTTGATCTGATGTATCAATACAAGTCGCCGAGGAATCATCATGTTACGCTGAAACCGCGTTCGATGAAAATATCGTGAGGGAGTAAGGAAAATGGTATCACGTTTCAAAGAAGCCCTTGACTCCGGTAAATTTGTGGTTACCAGCGAGGTAGCCCCGCCCAAGGGAACCAACCTGGAGAAAATGCAGCATCACATCGATTTACTGAAAGATAAGGTCGACGGTATTAATATTACCGACCACCAGAGTTCGGCGATGCGTTTTCCTTCGCTGGGGGGATGCCTGGCGGTGCTGGAAAGCGGCGGCGAGGCTATTATGCAAATGACCTGCCGCGACCGCAATCGTATCGCGCTGGAAGCCGACCTGTTGTTTGCCTACAGTCGTGGCGTCCGGAATATTCTGTGTCTTACCGGTGATGCCGTGGTGGTGGGCGACCACAAGGAAGCCAAGGGAGTCTTTGACCTCGATTCGCTCCAGCTTATTCATACTATTCACACTCTGGCGGATGGTGAGGATCTGGGAGGGAATGCTCTCGACGGTGCGGTGGAATTCTGCGTGGGGGCTATCGTTACCCCGGAAGCCCGGCCTCAGGAACCGCAGTTGATAAAATTTGAGAAAAAGGTTGAAGCGGGCGCCGAGTTCTTCCAGACCCAGGCCATCTACGACCTGGATAATTTCAAGAAATTCATGGACTACGCCCGTAAGTTTAAGACTAAAATATTGGCCGGAATTGTCCTGCTGTCCTCGGCTCGGATGGCCAGATACATGACGGCCAATGTCCCCGGTATCTTCGTCCCGCAGGATTTACTCGACGAGATGTCGGCGGTGCCCAAGGAAGAGATGCTGGCGAAAGGTATCGAGATAGCCGGCCGGACCATCGCTGCCTTGAAGAAAGATAAACTCTGCGACGGGGTTCACATCATGGCTATCGGCCGGGAGGAAACCGTCCCCGATATTTTAGCCGCCGCCGGAATGTAGTCCTGTTTTAATCTACCCAGGCGACCTCGTATTGAACTCCCAGCCCTACCTCCATGACGCTGTAAGGTCTTTCCAATTGATTGCACGTGATGGGGAAATGCGGTGTACCCTGGGGTAGTGCTACCACGGTAGGGACGTCGAAGGTATGCTCTTCTTTATCATCGCCGATGGCTATGGTCAGTTCGGCGCCCAGGTAGCTCAGGTTGTCGGTATTGTGCCCGAAGAATATCAGGCATTTATCGTAGGGGCTTATTTGCGCGCCTTTCCCGGGATACCATTCGCCGGTCTGGTTATGCAGGCTCATTCTG
>DAOUER010000062.1:0-2149 GCA_034430375.1 Dehalococcoidales bacterium | reverse complement strand
AGCCACGATCTTCGCCTGTTCCAAAGGGTCGGCAGCTTGATTCACAAACTCCGCAACCATGTCCATCGCATCACTTACCATTAGAGCGCTCCACTTGATAGGCACAGTTTCACCTCCCTTCTAACTTGATTTAGTCTTGCCCCTGGCCACGCATAAACAAAGAGGGGCATCACTCCCACGCACTGGGGAGCAATACCCCTAATTGTTGTAGGTCTACGATTAGGTCAGTAGGTTACTGTTCAGGGATAATGTCAGTCAATGGAAGGATTGACATTGACAACAAAGGAACAGAACAGATTGCAGACACTCAACGGGGTATTGGAAAAGCATTGGCCCATGCGGGAGGCGGCTGAGATAATGGGAGTGAGTGAACGTCAGGGATGGCGAATTTTGGCGGCGTATCGAAAGGAAGGCGCTGTTGCTCTGGCCCATGGTAACCGAGGTCGTACACCAGCCAACGCCATTCCTTCAGCCCTCTGTCAGCAAGTGGTTACGTTGGCCAGGGAGCGCTATTGTGGCGTCAACCACTCTCATCTGGCCGAACTTCTAGAGGAACGGGAGGGCATCACGCTTTCCCGGTCAACCTTACGGCGGCTTTTAACGCGGTCTGGTATGCCCAGTCCTCGGCGGAGACGCCCTCCACGGCATCGATACCGACGCCAGCGCATGCCTCAAGAGGGGATGCTACTGCAAATGGACGGCAGTTATCACCGCTGGTTAGAGGACCGAGGACCATGGCTTACGCTGTATCTGGCGATAGATGATGCTACAGGGACAGTACCCTACGCTCTCTTTCGAGAGCGAGAAGATACCTTAGGTTACTTTGAACTCCTGAAGGCAATCATTAACCGGCATGGAATACCACTCGGTGTGTATACCGACCGTCACTCCGTTTTTTATGTGGAGAGAGGTCCGAGTAGGGGCAATACCCGTTTCACTCAGTTTGGACGTGCCTTACGTGAACTAGGTATCACCCACGTACGAGCTAAAAGTCCGGAAGCAAAAGGACGGGTAGAACGTGCAAACGGCACCTTTCAAGACCGTCTGGTATCAGAGTTACGTCTCAGTGGGGCCAGTAACATCACAGAAGCTAACCTAATCTTGAGAGATTTCCTGCCCCGGTTTAACCGGCGCTTCGGTGTGCCGGCAGCACAGACAGGGCAAGTCTATCAACCAATAAGTCCAGGAATGAATATAGAGGGTATTCTCTGCACAAAAGAACGGCGGCGTGTCGCCAGGGACAACACAGTGCAGTATCGTCAGCGTACCCTCCAACTCTTTCCCGATGCGGATAAGGTTAGTTATGCCGGCGCCTGCGTCGAGATACAAGAGCGTCTGGATGGACAGATACTGGCCTGTTATCAGGATAAAATCCTTACCCCACAGGACGCACCTCCCTTAGCAGCGAAACTCCGGGCTCAGCTAAAAGACCTTCCGGCTCATCCCGCTTTGTGGAAAGAGCCCCCTCCGCCAAAACCACCCAGGGTAGATAAACGGAAAAAGCGGTATCGCAAGTATATTGGCCCTCTCACTGGTGATACGCATTGGACGGAAGACTTGGTGAGAAGGAACAGACACAGTGAATTGACGAAGTCTGGAATGGAACGAGCGAGACAGGCTGGCAAGCAAATTGGCACGATTCCTGTTGAAGAACGGGAAGGCTTTGCTGAAAGATTTATGCCCGTTCTCGCTCAACTTGACCAGAAAGTCATCACCCGTAAGCAGGCTGCCAGAGCATTGGATATTTCTGGCCCTACCTTAAAGCGTATTCTGGATGGTCAGCCAACCCCCACAAGGCAAAAGCCTGTCGTAGACGGAGAAAGAGTCGCTCTAGTCGTTTGAAAGAAGTAGGACTGACAAAATCGCTGAACATTAAGCCCTGACATTATCCCTTGACAACGACAGCCCACGACGAGCTACCTGCCGACTTCGACCCCCTATCTTCCATCTTGCTGGTCACCGTTAGCGTACCAGAATGGCGCGTGCTGGGGCTGCTTCGGCGCCACTGATTCTTAACGGCAGGCAGAAAAGAGTGTATCTGCCCGCGGGGATATCTTTAAGGTTAATACCCTCAACAATCCTGATACCGCTCCCGAGCAGCTTGTGATGGATAGTCAAGTTCTCATCGTCGAATCGATCAACGCTGCCG
>DAOUER010000061.1:0-4957 GCA_034430375.1 Dehalococcoidales bacterium | reverse complement strand
CCCCCTGCCACCATACTACGTCGGGGCTGACACGCCAGTTACCCTCACTCCAGTTCCGGCGGCAGGCTGGAGCTTCGACAGCTGGACCGGTGACCTGACCGGCTCAGATGACCCCGGCTCCATTACCATGAACGCCAACAAGACCGTTACGGCTCACTTTACCCAGGATGAGTACACTCTGACGGTAAATACCGTAGGCAATGGTACCGTCACCCCGGATACGCTACCTCCATACTATGTTGGCGATGACACGGTGGTGACTCTGACGGCCACTGCTGATTCTGGCTGGACCTTTACTGGCTGGAGCGGCGACGGCACCGGGGATGCCCCTGGCACCCGGTCAGTGACCATGGATGGTGATAAGGACGTTACGGCTACCTTTACGCAGGATGAATACATACTGACGGTCAGCATCGTGGGTAGTGGCACAGTCACCCAGGCTCCTTTGCCACCCTACTATGTTGGTGATAACACCGTGGTCACCCTCACACCCAATCCGGCTACCGGCTGGTCATTTACTGGCTGGAGCGGCGACCTGACCGGCTCAGCTAATCCCGAGACCATCACCATGGATGGTGATAAGAATGTTACCGCTACCTTTACACAGACAGGTGGCAGTAGTGGTGGCTTCGGTGGTGGGATGCCGGAGGGAGTAACCTTTTTCTTTGGTAAGGTGACTCCTGAAGGTAAATTTACGCAGGATATTATCATTCAGTCTGCGGATAAAAAGGTTACTATCATAATAAAACAGGGGACTATCGGAAAAACCTCGAATGGGACACCGTTATCCTGGGTATCCATAAAACCCAGGGATGATTTCCCGATACCGGCAGAATACTTATCCATGGTCAGCCTAACCTATGATCTGGCACCCTATGGAGCTACTTTTATACCGCCTGCAACGATAATTGTTAACTATGAGCATTTAGAAATAGACGATGGTACTGATGAAAATGATTTGTATCTTGCCACATGTGATGAACAGAATGGCCAGTGGTACCCGCTGGAAAGCCATGTAGACCCGGACAGCAATACAATCTGGGCAGAAATCTCCCATTTCTCTCTATACGCTGTCATGGTGAGTACCCGGCCGGCTGATATATCGGTAGTTGATTTATCCATTAATCCTGAAGAAATAAACGAAGGGGAGGATGCTACCGTAACCGCATTACTCGAGAACATTGGTGACTTTCCGGGTACCTACGAAGCTACATTAAAGATAGATGGTGTTGTAGAAGAGACGAAGGTGGTTGATGTAGCTAAAAGAGACAGTGTAGCCATCAGTTTTAATCTGGTTGGACTGGAAGATGGCACTTATGAAATAGCTATTGGTGAAGCAGTGGGTACTATAACAGTAGTGGAAATAATAGAACCGACGCCGGCCGCTTTTACTGTCAGTTCGCTGGAGATAGCGCCTGATGAAGTAGATATTGGTGAAGATGTGAACATTTCAGTCAGGGTGGACAACACCGGTGAAACCGAAGGTATATACCACGTGATGTGCAAGGTTGACGGTGTAGTGGTAGATGAGAAAGATATCACATTAGCGGGAGGCATGGGAGAACCAGTCACCTTTACCCTGGTTATTGATGAAGCTGGTAATAAGACGATAGAGGTTAATGAACTCACCGGTAGCCTGGTTGTTAATGAAGAAGAAGAGGAAGAGGAAACAGGAACAGTTGCGGAAATTCCAGTACAGGAAACCCCTGCAGAATCTGATTCGACATGGGGAGGCTACTGGTGGATCATTGGAGTTATTCTTGGCGCTTGCGCGCTAATTATCGTCGGTGTTGTATTCTACATTAGGCGACAGCGCGGGTTTTAATACGAGAGTGATATAAATACGAACTTGAACATTTCACTATAAGCATATGAAGTGTCACCGATCTTACACGGTCGGTGACACTTTCATTATTCATGTTATCACAGGTCGTTTCAATTGATGGGGAGGTTCATCAACGCCCGTTATTCCTGGCTTACCGCCGTTCTTTCCCAGAGGTCGCAGCGCCCGCCCCATCGGGCAAGGAGTTTACCGTCGCTCCAGAGCTGGGCGATTTCACACATGTTGGGACAAGACTTACATTCGAACGATGATGTATGATACGGAATCTCGCTGATGCCGAATCCCCTGAAATTGCTGCCGGCGCCGGGGTCCGGTATCTCTTCATGAACCAGCAGGGCAGCTCCTATAGCCCCCATCACCTCATGGTGAGGCGGGATAATAACCTCGGTTTCAATCTCCTCTTGAAATGCCTTGACTATAGCCTTATTAAAGGCGACACCGCCCTGAAACACGATCGGTGGTTGTATCTCTTTACCCAGCCCGACATTATTCAGGTAGTTACGTACCAGGGCCCGGCACAATCCATAGATAATGTCTTCTCTCCGGTATCCCATCTGCTGTTTGTGTATCATATCTGATTCGGCAAAAACGGTACAGCGTCCCGCGATATTGACACGGGATTCGCTGTGTAGGGCTTGCTGGCTGAACTCCTCGATAGTTATATTCAGGCGTAATGCCTGGTGGTCGAGGAAGCTTCCGGTGCCGGCGGCGCAAACGGTATTCATGCCAAAATCGATCACGATTCCGTCCCTGATAATGATAATCTTGCTATCCTGCCCGCCGATTTCAATTATGGTTTTCGCTTCCGGGATATAGTGCAGGGTAGCCACGGCATGGCTGGTGATTTCGTTCTTAATTAAATCGGCGTTAACGATAACCCCGGCCAGATAGCGGGCGCTGCCGGTGGTAGCCACGCCGCAGATATTAGTATCCTCAGGCAGCTCGGATGCGATTTGTCTCAAACCTTGCTGCACCGACTCAATAGGATTACCGTGTGTCAGAAGGTAAACGCTGGAAATCAGTTCATCATTTTTATCAAGCGCGGCAAATTTCGTAGAGACCGAACCAACATCTATCCCTAAATATACGTCCATGGTCCCTCCTTAACCAATATCCCCCTAAAAACTATCCTATCACGTGTGTCTAGTCGTAAAAGTGTATTGCGCTAGATTAATCTAGACACGCTGTTCTACACCCATCTTTTTCCGTCTGCTTATCAAATCCACAAAGGCTTCGAGGCGGCTTATCACCCCTGCCTTGCCCGTATGTTCGTCATACATGATATTCAGCACCGGCAGTTGCTCTTTTACTGAAGGCATGATATTTCGGGCCATTGTTTCCGGCAGGCAGCCGAACGGTTCAACGTGAACGAGTCCGTCCCAATCCTTAGCGTGGAGAACCTTCTCGCCGACGGACTGCTGACCATCCCCGCCGATATTGCGGGGAAGATACGGCCTGGCCGCTCGCTGGCTTTTATCTTTCTCCCGCAGACCCAGTAAAATTTTGAAGGGATTGAAGTCAATCCATTCCAGGACGGTCTGTGGCCGCTCCACCTGTACCCCCAGCTTACCCAGCTCTATTTCTACATCCATATTAGCAAAAGAATCAACCACTACAAAAAACTCGCCGACAACCCCTATTTTTATCGGATTAGCCGAAGGCACCGCGGGTAAGTCTTTCATCTTTTGCAGATAAATCCGCTTCTCCCGCTTGATAGCCCGGTAGTCTTTGGCATTATCTATAGCCTGGGTGGCTTCTCTGTAAATCTGGCTGGCGCCGCCTTTATTTATCTCTATAGGGCGTACTTTATGAGCCAGCCGCTCCACCTCTTCCAGCGCTTTCATTTTGGTTGTACCGAAACGGAAAGCGGCGTATATTTCAGGTATGGAAGCACCATTGGTGAAATGTTTAATTATCCGCATCATACCATCGCTCTGTCTCAGTAATTCAAACTCGTATCCCAAGTCCCGCAGAATAAGCTCCTGAAGCCGGTGATAATAGCCGAAACGGCAGGGACCGTACTGGCCTATGGTAATCAGGGTGTCTGCTCCCAGCTCCAGGGCTTCAATCATGTTACCGAGAGTAAGTTTAAAGGGAAGGCAGACCATTTCCGGAGAGTATCTGGTCCCCAGTTGCAGAGTACACTGACTTGTCAATGGCGGGACGACCATGTCGAAGCCTATCTTCTCAGCGACAGCTTTCAAACCCAGCCACAAATTCCCTACATGCTGGAAAGTTACCCGCATATTACTGCCTGCCTCTTTTCTTTCTGTTTATCATGTCCAAGAAGGCCTCCAATCGGGTAATCATCCCGGTTTCAGCCGTGTGTTCCTCCAAGACAAGGTTCATAAAAGGGGTAGTCCTCAAGCTATTTGCCCGTCGGCGCACCATCTCCATCATCATCGAATCCGGCCCACAACCAAAGGCTAATAGGCCGATAATACCATCTACCCCGTCCTGCAGGTAGCATTCCCCCGCCCCGACCACCTCTTCACCGTAGGTCCAATAGGTCGTACCGGCTACTTTCACTGAAGCCGACTCAAGTTCGTCGATAGTGAGCATCTCCGGGGTGAGAACCTTATTGCCGGCTTCTTCCAGACGGTGGATAAGGCGATGATTCAGATATTCATCATAAAGGAGATAGGGATGCCCGATAAGGGCGATGTTAGTTTGAGTTGAAGCAGGATTGCCGGAATCGTTTCCCGTGGCTTTCTTCAGGTTTGAGCCCTCAGACTTGTATTTACCCGGTATCGTCTCCATTGCCTGGGGCAGCGTTAAGCCATGGTTAGACATAAGCTGGCGATAGTCAAGGTGGGCCTGCCAGGCATCCAGGCTGGCACGTTTGACCTTGGCTCTATCCCGGGTAAAGTAACGTCCCAGTCGGTTTATAGCTCGATAAAGGGTTTTCATCCCTTTATCGATATCGACATCCGGGTCTAAAACGGGGGGGCACTCGGTAATGACCGCCCGGGTCATATCAGGTAAACCGAGGAACTTGGAGCAATTGTAAATTTTCGATTTTAGACTTCGGATAGCCGGTATAAATATATAGTCACATTTACCGACCAGAGAAAGAACGTGACCGAGGAATACCTTTACCGGTAAACACGTATC
>DAOUER010000060.1:0-15992 GCA_034430375.1 Dehalococcoidales bacterium | reverse complement strand
CCGTAGGACTTAATAATCGCCAAAAAGAAAGCTCCGGGTATATAACAATACCGGGAGCTTATCTCTTAAAAATGATGGAGGGATATTTTTTAATCCGTAAAGTCTTGTAGTCGGTCGAGCGGCGAATACTATTTCTTGTTCTTATTATTACGCTTCTTATCACGCCGGGCGGCTTCTTCCCGCTTGGCCTTGAGCTCAATCAGGCGAAAGACCGTTTTTGCTTTTCCTGCCAGTACGAAGTTTTCCATTTGTTTTTCCTTTTCTTCTTTCCCCTGCGGGTAAATCCTTAACAGCATAACCGCTGCATCCATAAACAGGTATAAAATTTATAAAGGAGAAATAAACATCTCCTTAAGATTTCATAAAGAAGCAATCGAACCGGGCGCTATTGACAATAGCGGGAAATAAGTATATAAATAGGCTACCAGAACCCCGAAACAGGAGGTAAAACATGGCCAAGATCGACACTTTACAACCGGGATATTGTGTAGCCGTACACCTGGTACCGGGTACGGCCCCGAGTAACTGCTATATCGGATTGGTTGAAGCGGTTGACGACCAGGGTATAATGATTAACCTCGTGCACTGGGACGAAAAACTGGATATGCTGGGCGGCTATACCGAAGGACTCTTTATACCCTGGAGGAATATCAAATCGATACTCATCAGCACGGAAACACAGCCCACCCGGCGTTTCATGACCGACAGAGCTCGCAAGTGGCAGGACCAGATAGAGGTTATGGCCGGTAAAACCAGCCCCGCAGTTAAAAAATAACCGCACAATCGTAGTGCAGATTAGTACCCCCTGTTGACTAAAAGACGGCAGGGGGTATCGCTATTTAGGAGATAAACTCGTTGCCCTGAGGGTATCCAGATGATATAATCCTATTTGAAGCACTGGCGAGTGGTGTAGCGGTAGCACAGGGGACTTTGGCTCCTCTGACCCAGGTTCGAATCCTGGCTCGCCAGCCAGTCTGGAAATCTGTTACCTGCTTTTTCAAAGCCAAAACGCGCTCGGTAGTCATCCTTTCTATACCTACCCCTATTTCTTTAAAGCCAGGATAACATATCCCAATGAGTTTTCATTACCGTCATAGCCCTATCGGTTCACCCTCTTTTTTCACCAAGGTACTACGGCTAATGACTTGGTTTTGCACCGGTCAACCCTGTATACTGGATAAAGATATTGAGACAGGTAAAGGAATATGGCCGAAGAAGAAAACGGGATGGATGAATTGCTGAAACTGCAGCGGCAGTTTACCCGCCAGCAGGAAGAGCACGACAGCCGCCGGAAACTACAGGAAGAAAAGGGCAAGAAAGCCCAGGGAGTGCTGCACGGATTGAGAGATTTGCAGTTTTCTATGACCCTGGAGCAGCTCAACTCTGTTGCTTCGAAGGATATTATCAAAAAGGTTAACGCCCTGAAAAACAATCCGGATACCGATGAACTGAGGAAAATGATATCCGGTCTGTCTGAGGACATCGAGATTCGACTTGAGGTCATGGCTAATTCCGACCCCGCGGTGAAACCGCTTGAAGACTCAATGCGGGTTCTCAGTATTTTAATGGACCTGTACTTTTCCCTATAAAGGGAAGTTCTCTTTTATAAACACTCCCGGGATTATCAGGAAGTATCTACAGCTATCGGCAGATTACCCGGGAACGCCAAGAACCGGCGCATGTCACCACCGAGTGATTCCACCGCTTTCACAGGTGTCCTGGCGCCTGGCAAATTAGGTATTTCGAACGATGCTTTAGCATCCGGCCAGGCTATATACTAAAGATATCCATAATTTCCTCTCGCCTTGCTTTTGGGGGAAGCTGGTTGGGGCACACCGGCTTCCCCCGGCACAATTTATCCACCCTTTTTCCGGCTAAAACCCCGTTTTCTTCTTCTATTAGTATCTAACCTCCATTTTACCCAAATCTGCGGGTATTAACCCAGGGAATTTGGGGGTTAATACCATCGAAACATATCCCAACGAGGCATAAAATAGGACGATAGTAATGGGTTTTCCAGTACCAATAGGCGAGTGTATTAGCTACAAAGGGAATATACAATAAAAATAGAAGTCCCGGCTGATACAGGAGGAAGGGCCATGACATACGGATGCATCACGGTAATATGCCCTCGCTGCCAAAGCAGAATAGACATCGTCAGCGGCGGCGTCACCACCGAGATATTCAACTGCCCGGTCTGCCAGGAAGGCGAGATATATTACGATGCGATGCAGCCGGCCCTACAGCCCGTATCCGTTATCTCACAGAAGAAGCCCAGGTTAGAACAGTACATAACCACGCTCAATAATATCTGGACCAACTAAAGCCTTGTCGAACTTCACTCTCGATTCATACGATTATTCACGCAGACTAAATCCGGCGCGGCACTTTATGTCACGTGAAGAACTCCCTACTAGTACCTCGAATTCTCCCGGTTCGGCTCTCCATTCCTTCATATCAGGATTATAGAAGGACAGGTTTTCAATACCAATCTTAAATTCTACCGTTTTCGTCTCGCCGGGTGCCAGGGCCACCTTATTAAATCCCTTTAATTCCTTATACGGTCGCGGCAGGCTGGCCTTAACATCGCGGATATATAGCTGGACGACCTCTTTCCCTGCCCTATCCCCGGTATTGGTAATATCAACCTTCACGGTTAAGACATCACCCCTCCGCATTTCCTGCGGCACCCGTAAATTTATAAAATCGAAAGAAGTATAAGAAAGGCCATAGCCAAACGGAAACAGCGGTAAAACACTTTTAGTATCATAGTGCCGGTAGCCCACGAAAATCCCCTCTGCATAATTCACCTTGCCGTCACTGCCGGGATAGTTTTTATAGGCGGGATTGTCTTCATATTTCACCGGGAAAGACGCCGGGAGCTTGCCGGACGGACTGACATCACCGAATAAGATATCGGCGATAGCGTGGCCGCATTCCTGGCCGGTGAACCAGGCTTCAACCACCGCGGGGACATCACCAATCCAGTCGTTCATCGCCACCGGCGAACCGTTATTGAGCACCACGATAGTATTTCGGTTGGCTTTAGCTACTTTTTTAATCAGTTCAACCTGCGCACCGGGCAGTTCCATATCTTTCCTGTCCCGACCTTCGGTCTCGTGTTCGTTATTGAGTCCTGCGAATACCAGGGCTATATCCGCTGGCGCCGCGATTTCCGCCGCTTGCTCAATAGCGTTCTCGGGGAGGGGCGGCGTACAGCCCAGCCGGAAATACCGCGGCATCCAGTCGGGAAAGCCGGGCTGGGCCATAAATTCCACCTTGATATCGTATGACTGGCCGGCTTCCAGCCGGCATTCACCGGTATATTCTTTCCGGACAGATATTTCATCGGCGTCGGATTCCTTTTTACTCTTGTCTACGACCATCTGGTCACCGAGATGAAGACGCCCCAGGCCGTCGATAAGCAGTCCGAAGGTATGAACACCCGAGGTGGGAGCGGTAAATTTACCGGTCATCCGGATAGAATAATTCCCTTCCTCCAGCTTAACGACTGGGGGCTTTAATCCGGTGACGCCGCCGAAGTTCAGGGTGAATTTTTCTTCCGGCCTGGTCAGCACGGGCGTGCCGGACAGGTCACGATTATTGAAATACTCGCCCGTCAGACCGGCTTCCTGGCTCTCACCGGACTGAAGGAGATAGTCCAGCTTCACAGGCAGAGTCAGTCGATTGTTACGGCAGCCTATTTCGTAGGACACGGCTACTTCATCCCCGCATCTTTTCCGGACAGCTTCCAGCGGTGTTATGGAGTAATAAGGATTTACCCTGGCGCTGCCGCCACCCTGGATACGGGCTTCATCGGCATTGGGCCCGATTACCGCTATCGACTTGAGTTTACTCTTGTCCAGCGGCAGGATATTATCATCGTTTTTCAGGAGTACAATGGCTTCCCGGGCCGCTTCCTGCGCCAGTTCGCGATTTTCCGGCGTATCTGAGCTTTCGTTAGAAATCTCAATCGGCTTTTCGAAAGCGCCCGCCCGGGCGATAACGCCCAGTATGCGGCGGACCTTATCGTTAATTATTTCTTGGCTGACCTCGCCATTATTGACGGCAGTTACCAGGTCCTCGTTAAAATATCGGGCCGGACCAGGCATTTCCAGGTCCAACCCGGCATTAGCCGCCGGGACAACGCTATGGACGGCTCCCCAGTCCGATATAATCATCCCTTCGAACTGCCACTCGTTTTTCAAAATATCGGTGAGGAAATACCCGTTTTCGGAAGCGTAGGTACCGTTGATGCGATTATAAGAGCACATTACCGTCCAGGGATTGCATTCTTTCACCGCCGCCGCGAAAGCCGGCAGGTATATTTCGCGGATAGTCCTCTCGTCCGCCTCAGAGCTTATAGTAAGTCTTTCGAATTCCTGGTTGTTCAGGGCGTAGTGCTTTACCGAAACACCCACGTTTTGACTCTGAACGCCGTTGATATAGGCCACCGTCAACCGGGCGGCCAGGTAGGGGTCCTCCGAATAACTTTCGAAGTTCCGCCCGCCGAGAGGAGAACGCTGGATATTAATGCAGGGACCCAGAATGATAGCATAGCCTTTAGCCCGAGCTTCCTGCCCGATAGCCGCACCGACGCGGTTGATTAACTCCGTATTCCAGGTGGCTCCCAGCGCCGAACCGGTAGGAAAGCAATTCGCCTCCAGTGTCACGCCAGGTTCTTTATCCGATTCCGCCCGGACGCCGTGAGGGCCGTCAGTCACTTTCAACGACGGTATACCCAGGCGCGGGATAGCACGCGTGTGCCAGAAATCGATACCGGCCAGCAGTGATACTTTTTCCTCCAGGGTCATTTCATCAATCAGCTTCTTAATATCCATTTCCAGGGTGTCCTCCTGCTATAAAGGCATATCATTCTTAATCACATCATTATAGCCTATTTCCGCTCTCTTTGTACCGTGACCGGAGAAGATGGGCAAATCGTATTTACAACCTATCCCGGCATGGGTATAATAGGAGTAACTGCTATTTGTTTACCGCAGCATCTGCGGTATCTTTTTACAGGCGTTGACGGATTTTGAATATGAAACTTGGTATAGATATTGGCTCGGTAGCTGCCAAAGCAGTGGTCCTTGATGAAAATCATAATATTATTGATTCCTGGTACCGGCGTACCCACGGACAGCCGATAGAGATTTTCCTCAACATCCTCGAAGAAATCCTGAATAAATACCCACCCGAAAGCTTTACGGCGGCCGCGGCCACCGGCACCGGCGGCAATCTCATCGCCACTCTCCTGGGGATATCTTTCGTCAACGAAATAACATCCCAGGCCACCGGTACCGCCCGTTTTTATCCGGATGTACAGACCATCCTGGAAATCGGTGGCGAGGATTCCAAGCTAATCGTGGTGGAAAAGGAAGCCGACGGCACTCCCAAGGTAGCCGACTTCGCTATCAACGGTGTCTGCGCCGCCGGGACCGGCTCTTTCCTGGACCAGCAGGCTTCCCGCATGGATATTCCCATCGAGGAATTCGGGGAAGTAACCCTGCGCTCCGAGAACCCCCCGCGTGTGGCCGGACGCTGCAGCGTTTTCGCCAAGAGCGACATGATTCACCTGCAACAGGTGGGGACCCCGGTGCATGATATCGTGGCGGGACTCTGCTTTGCGATGATACGTAACTTCAAAGGCCAGGTAATCCGGGGGCGAGAACTGGCCACGCCCGTTTCGTTCCAGGGCGGCGTTGCCGCCAACAAGGGTATCATCCGGGCAGTCAGGGAAGTCCTGGAGCTAGATGAAGCCGACCTGATAATCCCCGAGCATTTCGCCGTCCTGGGGGCGGCCGGGGCGGCTTTAAACAGCTGGGAAAGCCCTATTCCTCCGGATGTCCTGCAGCAGGTACGCGACTATATAACGAGTCGGGAATACAAGTTCACCACCCTGGCACCGCTGGTGGGTGACGACTACCCGATATATACCGAGCCGGTAAAGCTCGATACCGATGAGCCGGTCGAGGCCTATATCGGTGTGGATATCGGCTCCATCAGCACCAACGTCGTGGTGATTGACAAAGACAATAATGTCCTGGCCCGGCGCTACCTGATGACCGCCAGCCAGCCAATCGAGGCGGTCAAAAAGGGACTCAAAGAGGTTGGCGAAGAGTTAAAAGGGAAAGTAATCATTAAGGGCGCCGGCTCCACCGGGTCGGGCCGCTATATGACCGGCGAGTTCTTCGGCGCCGATGTCACCCGCAACGAAATCACCAGCCACGTCCGGGCGGCGGCTTTCCTCTGCCCCGAAGCCGATACCATCTTCGAAATCGGCGGGCAGGATGCCAAATACATGAGCCTGCAGGACGGCACTATCGTCGATTTCACGATGAACAAGGTATGCGCCGCCGGCACCGGCTCTTTCCTCGAGGAACAGGCCGAAAAGCTGGGCATTAATATCGAGGAAGAATTCGGCGATCTGGGACTGGCTGCTCAAAAACCCCTTGATCTCGGCGAACGCTGCACCGTGTTTATGGAGTCGCAACTCAATTTCTGCAAACAGCGCGGCGCTGCCAAGCAGGACCTGGTGGCGGGACTGGCCTATTCCGTGGTGAAAAACTACCTCTCCAAAGTGGTAGAAGACCGCCGCATCGGCAGCAATATCCTGTTTCAGGGCGGCACTGCTTTCAACCGGGCTGTCAAAGCGGCTTTTGAAAACGTTCTAGGTAAGAAAGTACAGGTACCGCCGCAGCATGATATCCTCGGGGCTATCGGCGTGGCCATCCTGGCCAGAGAAGAAATGAAATCCGGCGACAGGCCGACCCGGTTTCGGGGCTTTGACCTGGCCGACAGGAAATACGAACTGTCATCTTTCGAGTGCGAGAGTTGTTCCAACCGCTGTGAAATACACAAGGTGGTCTTTGAGGATGAAAAGCCCCTCTTTTACGGCTCGCGCTGCGGCATTTGGGACAGCCAGGAAAAGAAAGATAAACGCGATTCGTCAGCGATTCCCCGCCTCTTCAAAGAACGGGAGGAGGCGCTGGTAAATACCTATGCCAAGGACAGTCCGGATAATCCCAACGGGAAAACGGTAGGCATTCCCCGCGTCCTCTTCTTCCACGAACTTTTCCCACTGTGGAAAGCCTTTTTAACCGAACTCGGTTTCCAGGTGGTCGTTTCCGATCCCACCAACCGGCATATTATCCGGCAGGGCGTGGAAAACATTGTCGAAGAGCCCTGCCTGCCGATAAAGATATCCCACGGCCATCTGCTTAATCTGCTGGAAAAGAATCCCGACTTCATTTTCCTGCCGGTGCAGTGCACCATGGAGAAGATTTCCGACGATTTCGCCAAGTCCTGGAACTGCCCGTTGACCCAGAGCCTGCCCTATATCCTGCTCAGTTCGGTGAAAATCAAGGAAGCCCTATCGGGGAAGAACATCAGCGTATTGAAACCGGTCATCCACCCCGACCGCGGCCGTGACTGGACGAGGAAAATTCTGAGAGAAACGGCCCGTGAAGCCGGTATTTCATCGCGTACGCTGATAGATAAGGCTATTGATGCCGGCTTCGAGGCTTTTGACGCTTTCAACGAATGGCAGCAGCAGCGCGGACGGGAAATCCTGGAGCAGCTCAAGCCCGACGATAAAGCTATCGTTATCATCGGGCGCGCCTATAATACCTACGACGAAGCTCTGACGCTGAACCTGGCCGAAAAGCTCCGCGACCTTAATATGCTGGCCATACCCCTCGATTTTCTACCGCTGAATTCGATAGCCGGAGAGCTCCATAAAGCCCATCCCAACATGTACTGGAAGGCGGGACAGAAGATTCTGTGCGCCGGCCGGATAATCGCCCGTGACCCGCGCCTGTTCGGGCTGTACGTCACCAATTTCGCCTGCGGCCCGGATTCATACTTGCTTAAATTCTTCCAGAACGAGACCGAGGGCAAACCGTTCCTGACAATCGAGATTGACGAGCATTCCGCCGATGCCGGCATCATCACCCGTTGCGAAGCGTTCATCGACACGATACGTAACGCCAGCACCCGCGGCACCAGTATTCCCATTTCTATGGTCAGCATCTCTTCCAATCACGCCGGCAGCCGACGTATCTACATCCCCTACATGATTGACCACGGCTACGTGCTGGCCGCGGCCATGCGCCACGGCGGCGTTGACGCCGAACCCCTGCCTAAGTCAGACGATATGACGCTGGAAATCGGGAGGAACTACACCACCGGCAAGGAATGCTATCCCAGTATCATTACCACCGGTGACATCGTCAAGAAGACCATGGAACCGGACTTCGATGCAGACAAATCGGCGTTTTTCATGCCGTCCGCCAGCGGTCCCTGCCGCTTCGGGCAGTATAACCGGCTGCACCGCATGATACTCGATGAAATCGGACTGCCCCAGGTGCCCATCTTCGTTTTCGACCAGACCGGCGGTTATCACCGGGATATGTCCGCCCTGGGGAGGAGCTTCCGCCTTCACGCCTGGAGGGCTATCGCCATCCTCGACTCCATGCAGAAAATCGTCCTGGAAAGGCGCCCCTATGAAGTTAACAAGGGAGAGATTGACGCCGTTTACAGTCACTGGCTGGACCGGCTGATTAAGAATGTCGGGCAGGACGGCGATAAGCTCAGGGAGTTCTCGCTCCAGGCCAGGAACGCTTTCGATGCGGTGAAAATCGATAGAATTAATCCGGCGCCTAAAATCGGCATCGTCGGGGAGATATTCGTGCGGAGCAACGAGTTCGCCAACGATTTATTAATCGAGAGACTGGAAGCGCTGGGGGCGCAGTGCGGCTTGCCGCCGATGGAGGAATGGCTGGACTATATCGACCACCAGCGCAAACGCCGGAACCGGCTTCACCTGGAAGGCGGCTGGCGGGACTGGACGAGGCAAAAACTCACCGAGATTATCCAGGAACGCGTGGCCGAACCGATTAGAAAGGAGTTCGACGACTCCATAGAGTCTTTCCGGAGAGAGCTGCCCACCCAGGCTATCATCGACCGTGGCAAGACCTACCTCACTCCAGCCGTGGAAGGCGAGGCTATCCTGAGCATGGGACGGGTCGTGGAGTACGCCGAGCACGGCTTCGACGGCATCGTCAATATCATACCGTTCGGGTGCATGCCGGGGACCATCGTCAGCCTGCTGCTGCACCAGTTCCGCCACGATTACGGACTGCCCGTCCTGAACGTGGTGGTGGAAGGCACCAAGGACCCCGGACGAGATATCCGCTTCGAAGCCTTCATGCAGCAGTGCCGGGAGCATATGCTCCAGAACCGGCCGGGGCACTAAAAAAGAATTGCCCCACCCTTTATCCCCAGTCTTTATGATATCTATTCCCAACCGACCGCCCTTAATCATCCGCGGCTTAGCCCGTCAAACTCTCCGCCCTACCCGCCGGGCGGGTTTATTCCCAGCTGTTGATAGAAAGCGAGTGTGTCAAGGCTTTCCCAGGCTTCCACTTCCTTACCACCTTCCCAGAGAGTAATCACAATGCCTGCAACTGTAGCTTTCTTGCCCGTTGGAGGCATGCCCATCATCTCACCCTTGAATGTACCCGTCAATGTAAAACGGGTCGCCACTCTGTCCCCTTCGGCAAACATATCATCAATCGTTACATGCAAGTCGGGTAAAGCAGTGCGCATCATGGCTACCATTTGCTTAAAGCCATCCGGTCCTTTGGCCTCCAGCCCTAGAGGACTATGAAATGAATAATTAGGGGCAAAAAACTCAGGTATTATCTCAAGATTCCCTTTATTGAGTACCTCTTCCCAAACACGGCGTTGTTTTGCTTTATTCTCTTCTACAGACATTGTAATTCCCTCCTTTTATATTGTTTTACTGCCCGGGCGGCGTTACGCCCAGCTGTTGATACCAGGAAGATGAGTCCATGTAGGGCCAGGCCTCAACCTGCTTGCCGTTTTCGAAACGCGCCAGAACAACACTCGGGATGGAAAATTTCTTCCCTGTCGGGGCAACCTCTCCGTAGGCGTTCTTGAAAGTGCCGCTCATGGTGTAGAAGACAGCTACCAGGTCTCCCTCGGCAACCATATGCTCGGTTTTCTCCTGATAGTCCGGGAAGGCAGCGGTTAATGCCGGGAGCACATGCTGAACAAGCGGCCAGGGCACTAAAGGAATTACCCCTCCACGCCTTATCCGCTCAAATCTTTGGTATCTTTTCCCACCCTACCGCCCTCATATCATCCGCGGCTAAATCCGTGAGTATTACCCCAACTTACCCAACTTGTTTTTATTACTCGGTAGGAATTGGGATACCCATTTGCCGGTACCATTCAAGCGAGTCCATATACGGCCAGGCCTCAACCTGCTTACCGTTTTCAAAGCGTGCCAAGACGGCTGCGGGTACATTTACTTGCTTGCCCGTCGGCGCGATACCCGCCATCTCACCTTTGAACGTACCCGTCAACGTGTAAAATACGGCAACCAGGTCACCCTCGGCGACCATGTACTCTATTTTTTCGTGATAGTCCGGGAAAGCGTCCCTCATGCTTGACATCTGCTGCTCAACGCCTTCCGGCCCCTTCAGCTCCGGCGTGGTATGAAAGACATACTCGGATGCGAATAGCTCCGGTAATACCGACCAATCTCCCTTATCGACTGCCTCGTTGAGACGATGTACGGCTGCTTTGTTCTCTTCTACTGACATTTTGTTTCCTCCCTTGTGAAAAATAATCGTTTCAATCTAAATTTCATCTCTCATTTACGTTTTTTTATAAACATTACCCCCTTCCACCTATTTCAGCCAAAGAAAAAGGGCGCCGGATACCGCTGGAAAAGCGATTCCAACACCCATATTTTAACTACCATCACACCACCCACACGCTGGTTTGGTCTGTTAAAGTGCGAATTAAGGAATGGGTCTATTTATGCATATATTTACGTTTTTGTCAATTAATTCATTTTGAACGGATAAAATGGGTGGGGAATTACAGGAAATAATATGCCAATGCCGCGAGGGCGGCCGGGTTTGAAAAGATAACTATAATGGGGCGGGGTGGCTAAAGAAAGCCTACTTTACTATTGATTCTTCCTCGCCGTATTCGCGCTCTTTCCAAGAAACGCCGGCACCGATCCACCAGCGCCATGAAGCGTAAAGCACGCTGACCAGCAGGTAAAAGATACCCGGAGGATGCAGCCAGACGGATACCGCCGGCGCTTTTAAGCGGGTATCCACCAGCCATCTTATGAGCAGTATCAACACGACCTGGGAGATAACCGTCGCCCGCCAGACAAGCGGCGTCGGCGACATGAAAAATCCGTTCCAGAGCCAGTAAAAAGGACTGATATATAAAAAGACGGCGATGATGATAAGACCGAATAATAAGAGCGGTGATATGACCACCACCGAATAGATACACCTCACCAGTCCGTGCCACATTGCCATGGCGGTGGGATACATATCACAGGAAACCACCGAAGACAGGTCAACGGCTACATGGCGACCGTGGTGACGGGCAACTTCGATACCCATCCAGATATCCTCAAGGATACGTGATTTTACTACTTCATGCCCGCCGATACGCCAGTATTCATTCCTCGAAAAGAAAAGGAACTGGCCGATGGCTACCGAAGCACGGTTTGACCCGCGACGGTGTATCCACCAAAGCGGCACCCAGCCGATAATGATGAAGTAAATCAACGGTACCGCTATTTTCTGGGGCAAAGAATTGGTAAGCTGCCGCGGAAAACCGGACAGCATGGAGGTATCCTGTTCCATCGCCAGGGCCAGGACGCTGCGCAGCATATGGGGAGCGTGGAGCGTATCCGCGTCAACGAACAACAGCCAGTCACCCCGGGCCTCTTTAGCGAGTTGCTGGCAGGCAAAAGGTTTACCCGCCCAGTCTTCCGGGAGGGGCCGGCCGTTTACCAGCCGGATGCGGCTGTCTCTCTTGGCAAATTCGTTGACGATTTCCGCGGTTTTATCCTCGGAATTATCGTCCAGTACAATGATTTCAAAATTAGGATAGTCCTGTTTCTGGAGAGATTCCAGACAGTCGACAATATTATCCTCTTCGTTCCGGGCCGGCACCAGGACCGAGATGAGGGGCGGATTATCCGGGACTTTGCTCTTTAAGCTGGGAACCTGGAGGTTTTTCAGGTTAAAAATAACGTTAATAAGTACTAGAAACAAAGCGGCGGCAATTATTAACTGATATATCATATTAACCTACTTAGATAATGGTTGTGGTACTCCTCAATACCTATTACAGCCAGCGTACCAGTCGGCCGTGGAACCCCGGAAGCGTACGCAAATCCTGAAATTGTTTGATAGTAAAGATTACCAGCACACCGAGCATAATCAGCAATTCCCAGGAGTTTGCTTGTATAATGGCCAGGAAAGCCAGCGTCCCGGTGGCGCCCAGCGTCATACCCCAGGAGTCATTATCGAGTAAAAGGGCACCGATGATAACCAGAGCCACGAAGGCCAGAAACGCCTCATGCTGAGGTAGGGCTACCAGCACCCCGAAGGTAACCGCAATCGCTTTACCACCCCGCCACTGCAGGAACGGGGAAAAAGCGTGGCCTAAAATCGCGCATATCGCTATCGGAACGATATCCAGTCCGGACAATCCGAAGACCGTGTGGGCCAGTAAAACGAACGGGATTCCCTTGGTTACGTCCAGGAAAACAGCCAGAAAGCCGAGTTTCTGACTCCCGGCGCGGAAAACATTAGCGGCCCCGGGATTTCCGTCCCCATAGTCCCGGATGTCTTTGTGGAGGAACCAGCGACCCAGAATTACGGAAAACGGGCAGGCACCCAGTAGAAACGCCCCCAAAGCCAGCAATACCATGTACATCATATCAATCATGCAACCATACCTGTAGAGACAGCAACCCCAGTATATTGTTATATACCATAAACCATAAAGATACGGGTAGTCAAGTGCCCGTTTGAGCCCGGTCAATTATCCTGTTCAAATCCGGCTTATTTACCAGTCTGTAAGATGCTTATCCAAAGAACGTAAGTACTAAATCCCGGTATAGCTAGATGCAGGGAAATGGGGTATAATAGAGAGAAATCGGCCACAATTCATTATGAAAACACTTTTAAAAGAAATAGCGATAACTACCGTACTGGCGCTGATAATATTCTTCATGGCGCGGACCTCCATCCAGACATACGAGGTCTTTATGACCAGCATGGAACCGAACTTCTCCGAGGGTGACCGCGTCGTGGTCAATAAGGCGGTGTACTGGTTCGGCGAACCGCAGCGCGGCGATGTCATAATATTCGAAGAACCCAACGGCAGCACCGAGGATTTTATAAAGCGGGTTATCGGCCTGCCCGGTGACACCATAGAGATAAGGAACCAGGCGGTTTTCGTCAACGGCACCCGGCTTGAAGAACCGTATATCATGGCCCCGCCCACCTATACGATGGCCGCGACAACGGTACCGGAAGACAGATATTTTGTCCTGGGGGATAACCGCAATTTCAGCAACGATTCCCACCACGGCTGGTTTGTCGATGGAGAGAAAATCCACGGTAAAGCCTGGCTGATAACCTGGCCGCCAGATAGCTGGGAATTCGTCCCGGCTCACAAACTGGGAGAACAGTTACCCGAAGCAACATCCTGAGGTACTTTTAGTACTAATACCAGCCTGAAACCGGGGGTTAAAATGACGGACAGCGTCGAGAAAATATTCGAGAAATCGGGGGCGGTGCTGAAAGGTCATTTCCTGCTGTCGTCGGGGATGCACTCCCCGGTCTACTGGGAAAAATTTCAGGTCCTGAAATACCCCGAGTATACCGAACAGCTATGCGGTATGATAGCCGACCGTTTTGCCAACGACGATGTCGAGGTGGTGGCCGGTCCCACCACCGGCGGCGTTATCCTGGCTTACGAGACGGCCCGCCAGCTGGGGGTACGCGGTATCTTTGCCGAAAAGAAAGAGTCCGGAGGCCGGGAGTTCCGCCGCGGCTTTAAAATTAGTCCCGGCGAACGCGTACTAATCGTCGATGACGTTTTTACCCGGGGCGGCTCGCTGAAGGACACCATCGACGCCGTTAATACCCTCGGCGGGAAAATCGTGGGAATCGGCGTACTGGTAGACCGTTCCCCGGAAAAGGTAGACTTCGGAGTGCCCTTCTACAGCTGCCACCGCGCCGGTGAAATCGTTTACAAACCCGAGGAGTGCCCGTTGTGCGATCAAGGAATACCGCTGGTCAAGCCCGGCAGCAGCAACCCGGGTTAATATGAAATACTGCCTGTCCTGTCTCCACGGGCTGAAATCAAAGGAGGCCTAAAATGGATATTGCCGTCGTCATTGCCGTAACTGTCGCCGCCGCCATTCTCGTCATTATTTTGATCAACCACATGATCCGACTCCGCTTCGAGCAGAGATTCCGGGACTGGTGCGATGAAAAAAACCTGGAATGGGAAACCGAAACCGAGCAGGCCAAGCGAAGGGCCATCAACCAGAGTCGGGCCGTGCTGGGGGGTAAGTTCACCGAGCAGATGGTGCCCTACTTCCCCGACTTCCAGTACGACCCCACCGAGGCCAGGTTCATCGGCAGTCCCGTCGACCTTATAGTCTTTCCCGGCCTGGCCAGCGGCGACCCGCAGGAGATAGTCATCCTGGAGGTCAAGACCGGCCCCAGCAGTCAGCTTACCCCGGCGCAGAAGAAAATCCGCCAGCTGATAGAAGAAGGCATGGTACGCTGGGACGAGATACACCGGGTCAGTGAAGTGGAGGTGGAGGAGGAGGGAGATGATGATACGCAGATGGATTAAGGTTTTTATCACTCTTTTTATAGTGCTGATATTATTGAGCTCGGGGCTTTCAGCGTGCATATCTTTCAGATTTGCTGAAGAAACTCCAACATTCAGGTGGCGTACATCAACGCCAACACCCGATCCAGCCCTTTCCAAGTGGCAGATATCTCAACCACAAGAAAACAAATTACTTGATATATGGGGGATTACAGAGAATGATGTTTATGCAGTAGGCGCTGAGGGTACTATAGTCCATTATGATGGGCAGAAATGGCAATCTCTTTACAGTGGCACTACCGAACCACTGTTTGGCATCTGGGGCACGAGCGCAGATAACATATATGCCGTTGGCAATAGAGGCACGATGTTACATTACAATGGAACTGCTTGGTCTACTATCAATGTCAATACCGAGGATCCCCTCTTCGATATCTGGGGCAGTGGACCTTCGGATATTTATGTTCCGGTATTTGGTGATGATACCATGCTGCATTATGATGGATAAAAATGGTCAATGCTTATTACAGGAGCCGGCAAACCATTGAGAAACGTCTGGGGTACATCAGCAACGGATGTGTATGTCGGAGGTCTATTTAATTTGACCATAATTCACTATGATGGACAAGAATGGAGTACCGTAACCAGCGATCCTGATGAGAGCTGGCCTGTAGTGACGGATATCTGGGGGAGTTCTCCAGTAAATATTTTCGCGTCTGGAACCAAAGGAATCATAAAGCAATTCAATGGTAATGAATGGCATACATTATCCGTAGCAAATGAAAATCTACATAGTATATGGGGCAGTTCTTCCGAAAATGTATTCGCGGTCGGAGATAGAGGTACCATTTTCCATTACGATGGAGATGAATGGTATCAAATGGAACAACCAACAAACGAACATCTTTCCAGCATCTGGGGAAGCTCAGATACTAATATATTTATTGTTGGAGATAATGGCATCATTCTACATTACGAAGGTGAGTGAGATTTAAATGAATATCCCAGCTATCTCAAAAATTCAACAACGGTGATGTAATTTGTTTTCCCGGCCCGTCCGGCCCTTTAAGGAAAAGAGGGGCTCCACCCCTCTTGAACACCCCCTGTCTAAATTCCCCTTAGTCCCCCTTTACGAAAGGGGGAGACGGTGTGGGGTAAAGCTAACGGACATCAGCACGCTGCCGCGAGGGCGGCCGGGTGGGAAAAGATATCTATAAAGGGGCGGTGGGGGTTGGCCTACCAGATAGAGATTGCCGCGTCGCTACTCTCCTCGCAATGACATCAGGTCC
>DAOUER010000059.1:0-6066 GCA_034430375.1 Dehalococcoidales bacterium | reverse complement strand
ATTTGCTGCTGCTGGCCATACGGGAACATATCAATTATGCGGTCAATAGACTGGGCGGCATCGTTCGAATGCAGGGTACCAATTACCAGATGCCCAGTCTCGGCAGCCCTCATAGCGGTGCTTATTGTGGCCAGGTCACGCATCTCGCCAATGACAACTACATCCGGGTCCTGGCGCAACGTGTGCATCAGGGCGGAGGAGAAAGATTTGGTGTCATCCCCGAGATCTCGCTGCCTGATGAGACATTTGTTGTTACGGAATAAGAATTCAATTGGATCTTCAACGGTGATTACGTTTCGCCTCTCAGTCTCGTTAAGATGATTAATCATGGCTGCCAAGGTAGTGGACTTGCCGCTACCAGCGGCGCCGGTTACCAGGATAAGCCCCCTCGGCTTCAGAATAAGCTGTTTGCAAATCTCGGGCAGTCCCAACTCATCAATGGAGGGGGCTTTAGACGGCACAATATGAAAAACAAGGCTTATGGTACCTCTCTGCTGAAATGCGTTAACCCGGAATCGCGCCAATCCCGGAGTGCTATAAGGAAAATCGAGCTCCCGTTCTTTGCCAAAGGCGGTCCTCTGCTCTTGATTGGAGACTTGCTCGAAAGCAGATTCCATATCTCCGCTTGAAAGTGCTGGCAAGTCTTCCAGCAGTATGAGTTTACCATCAATACGTAGCACCGGTTGGCTTGATACCATAAGGTGTAAATCTGAAGCACCCTTATCTACCATCAGCTTAAGAAGTTCATCTACCTGCATGCTGGTACTCCTAGTTGTAGCAACTCGCAATTGTCACCCAATCTTAACGGTAGACCAGATTGATGTCTGGATTTCCTCATCGAATTTGAATCCCTGCTCATTAAAGAGCTTTAAGCAAGCATCCACCACTTCAGAGTCATAAAGACCCCCCTTATTCCGGGAGATTTCCTCTACTGCCTTGTCTATTCCAAGAGCCGGCCGGTAAGGTCGATGAGAAGCCATGGCTTCCACTACATCAGCCACAGCTAAGACTCTGGCTTCAAGGATGATGTCCTTACCCGAAAGATGCCTCGGATATCCAGAGCCATCCATTCTTTCGTGATGTTGGAGCACGATCTGAGCGATAGGCCACGGGAATTCTATGATCTTCAATATGTCATAGCCAGCTTGGGGGTGCATCCTAATAATGCCGAATTCGTTTTCATTTAATCGACTGGACTTGCTCAGGATTTCAGATGGTACATACATCTTGCCGATGTCATGAACGATCCCAGCAATACGGATTCCTTCAATCTGTTCTGCTGGAAGTTCCATCTCTTGAGCTATGCAGGTAGCAAGTCTAGACACGCGCTGTTGATGACCCGAAGTATAAGGATCCTTTATTTCGACTGTCATGGCCATGGCCCTAATAGTATCGCCCATAGCCTTTATTAGTTTCTCTGTATTCCGTCTTCTTCCCTCTTCTGCAAGCATCCGTTCAGTCACGTTAGTGAAGAAACCTATATTACACTGTGCTCCATCTAACAAAGCTCCGGCTGTTTTAATGTCAGTATATAGTATCGTCCCGTCTTTTCTTAGACAGGGGATGCCTTCCGCCAATGTTTTGTCACCTTTCGTTTGAGCCTCGAACTCAGAAAGTACATACTTCAGTGAATCCTTCGGGTGTATATCACCTACGGCCATTTCTCTCAACTCTTCTTCACTATATCCCAGCATTCTACATATGGCAGGATTAGCATACTTCAATTGTCTTGTTTCGATGTCAGCTATGAGTATTCCTTCGGCGGCTGATTCAAAAATGGTGCTATATCTCTTTTCTGAAGCCGCTAAAGCTTTCGTACTAACTTTCAGCGCCTGCACGATCTTCTTACGTTCGGTGACGTCCTGTTGCAGTTTTCTATTAGCCTTCTCTAATTCGGCCGTGCGCTGTTCTACTTTTTGCTCAAGCTGGGCCTTGTAGTTCTTCAATCCTTCTTCCGCGTGTACGCGCTCAGTAATGTCCCGGATGTTGCACTGAATGACTCTATCACCATTAATTGGATAGACATTGGAGACAAACTCTACCGAAATTTGATGTCCGTTCTTAGTTTCAAGCGGCAAATGCTCGTAACGGACGTACCCTTTGCTTTGTAACTCTTGAAAAGCCTCCTGGTTTAACTCAATATCTTTGAAAGGGCCGATTTCCCAGAGTCTCTTACCCCAAAACTCTTCCTTGGAATATCCAAGCATTTCAATTAAGAAGGGATTGACATCAGTAATTTGCCCGGTGTCTGCATCGAGAATCAATATTCCATCCTGAGCCGTTTCAAAGAGCCGTCGGTAACGAGTCTCAGATGCAGATAATTTCTCCTCCGCCCGTTTGTGCTGAGTGACATCCTCGATGGCCAGTAGAATCAACCGGGTCTTTTTAGTTTCGCTGTAAAGCCGCCTGGCATTGAGTACCATCACCCTGTGCCCGAGAGCTGGGAAGTTGTGTTCCACCTCAAAATCATAAAAAGAGGTATTACTGGGTAGAATCTCCTCCAGTAACTCTCGCAACCTGGGTATCTCCCACTGTTGATCACCCAGGTCGTAGATAAAGCGTCCCTGAGTCTCCTCCGGTTTCACTCCGAATGTCAGGTAGAAGGAACGGTTGGCTGTGACTACCCGTAAATCAGCATCGAGAACTAACAATGGATCACGCACCGTAGCCACAACGCTCTCGGCGTATTCGCGTGCTTCCTGAATAACTTGCTCCGCTCTCTTTTCATCGGTCAGTAGCTCTTCTAGTTCAGCAATCTGCTGGCGTGCTTTGGCTAGCTCACCGGTGAATTGTTCTATTGTTTTTTCGGTAGCCTGCATGTACTGCCTCCCAGATTCAGATGGGTTCCCAATTTGACCGCAGACTTTTCCTCCTCTACTCATCCAGTCTCTCATCTTCTGCATCCAGGCAGAGGGTATCCCGTGGAATATGGATTGATATATCGCCGGCTGCCGACGTCACGTCCACGGCCTCAAGAAAATGACCGCTCGAGTTAATGGGCCACTCGCTAACTCCTCCATTCATGTAGATAATCATGTCCAGTTCGTCATGCGATGATGTGCCACCCCCACCACTACGGGTACGGGTGGAGAAGGTATGATCGTCTGAAATGGCCTCAGTGCTGTCGGTTGTCGACTTTACTCTGAAGTGTGGGTACCTAGTTCGTAAATCGAGCCCGCTCAGGCTAACGTCGTGCTCTAAAACAAGGGACATATCTTCAACAGTGTGATGGGCGTAATCACCTATATGTTCATGGAATTCGGTATCGTAGAATACCTGACAAGTGGCATTGATGCTGGTCTGCCAGGATATTGTGGCGCTGGTCTGGGTGATGCCGGTGGCAGAGACATCGGTGATAGTCAGAGACAGGGTGTTCGCCGTCTGGGAAGCGGCGTAAACGGGGCATTGCAGTAGCGCCAGCATTAACACTACCCCAAATACCCCGACAACTAACCTGCTGGTTCTCGCCTTTAACAAAATCGCCTTCACGCCCCTTTTTAGAATACCAAGAGCTCTATCCAACGAGTTTATCAATTTGCTTCGCCGAGAATGGTAATAGTGGAGATTCCCGACTTTGCAGCTAAAGCGCTTAGAACTACCCGTAAATAGAGGTCCTTCTTGGCAACATCCCCACCCGCTGATGCCCCTATCGTTGTTTCAGTCGTCGTAGTTGTACCAAAGGTCACACCATAACTGATAACGTCTGCATTGGCGCATGCCGCCCCCTTATCGTTTATGAGGTAATACTCGTTGCTTACAACGCCGTTTTCGAATGTGGTTATATTGTAGTAGATGATATAGCTAATATCAGCCGTATTCACCAGTGTCGCCACCGGCCTACCGGGGTCACCAAATGCCTGTGCAGACCCACTGCCATTTACATTATTGTATGGCATGGAAACAGTAGCCCCAGAGGCACCTGTTGGAAATGTTATGGTTCCCACATCAGTTGCATAATCCTGCGCCTTGATTGATATGGTCGTTGAGGTTGCCGGCTCTCCCACCGCAAAATCGTCAAACGACGTCATTCCCGTCGCCTGTGTGCTCGTTTCTGTCCGCGTGCCGACGCTCGGATATGTCCACCCGCCACTGTATCTCCCCACGATAAAGAGGCCGGTGTTAGCTCCGCCATCCACATCACCTGAAACAAAGGTAAACGTTGCGCTATAATTATCAAATGTAATACCGGAGTTCGTGAAGCTCCAATATACATTAACGTCTTTGCTTGAATTGATAGCAGATGCTCCGATGTTAGGATGCTCGCCCGCTGTCGCTTTAGCGGTCAGGTTTCCCGCACCTGTGACATTGTTGAAGGCTACGGTTATCGGATTATAGTTAGTCGTGCCGACTTCGAATGCTGGTGATTGAGCACCCGTTGGCACATACTTCTGCAGGTTGCCAATAACATAGCTATTGCTGCTACCACCAGAAACGCTGCCGCTTGAACCGATGATGACCGTATTGCTCCCGGCAGTAATCTTACCACTGGTCAGTGTGAGAGTGCCGTTTACAGTTGCATTACCACCAAGTGTAACGCCATTCGCATTATTAATCTTGAGACCGCCGTAAGTAAGCGCGCTGACTGTTTGCGCTGCACTTCCTACATATGCAGCCGTCAAATTCGTCAATGTCTTATTACTAATCGTGTATTGCGAGCTGAAATCTGCGGTAGCTGCAGTGCGAGTTACATTCACAGTTCCGTTTCCAGTCAGGGTACCGGCTCCACTTATGACCACGGCGGCAGCAGGATTCAACACTGCGCCGGAATCAACTGTTAGAGTCCCTCCAACACTGAAATTTGTGTTGGCCGAGACGGCGGCACTCGTATTGGCAATAGTTAGATTGTTGAATGCCGTTGTTGTACTTCCACCAATGGCTTGAGCTACAGTGCCGTTTAGCGTAATGGTGCTTCCGGTAGCGGTAAATGTGCCGCTGTTTGAGAAGTCCCCACCAATGGTATGAGTATAAGCGCCTGTGATAAATGTGGTGTTTGCCCCAACAGTAAAGCTGCCAGCGGTATTTATGGCAGCACCTGCGGTGGTAGAGGTGGTCCCAGACATGGAGAAATCCCCGCTCATACTCAATGCTGAGCCCGGCATGGTCTTGGTCCCGCTGCCGCTGAGGATAAGGTTATCGTAGCCTGGAGTCACTCCGTTGGGATTCAATACTGTCTGATCTGCACCATTATACTCGATGGTAGCATTCGTTAGCCCCGCTGCAGGCCATATTCCGTTATTGGTCATCGTCCCGCCAATGCGCATCGTACTATTACTTTCCATCGTCAAGCCGGCACCGGAATTAATTGTCAAATTGTAAAAATCCGTTACACCGGAGACTGTGCCTAATGCGTTAGTGAAAATCACCGTGCTTGTGCCGGCATTAAATGTACCCCCGTCGTTACTCCACGCACCGCTACCACCGGAGATGGTAACGGTGGATGAGTCCGCTGAGTTCAAGATTCCGCCGCTTTCGATTGTCAGTCTTCCGACTGCAAGAGCTAGACCTAATGTCGGTTCATAGGTGGTTGTCGAAGCATCAGGAATTACGACATCGGCCAGGTCTGATGGAACACCGTTGGGAGTCCAGTTATCCGGGTTAGTCCAAACTGTACTAATTGATCCATTCCAGGTAGCGCTTGCGAGCAGAGAATCACCCAGCGTCCAGGCCGCTGAGCCAAAGGCTGTGGGAAGATGTGATGTCTCCAAGCTTGAGATTCCAACCCAGTTGTCAGTCGTGTCATAATTTGACCTGCCATGTTCGTGCACCTCTCCCGGTGGGGTAGGAAGGTGGCCGTCCCAGAGAACCAACACATTTTCGGTATTCCCATTAAGTTCGGCATCAAGGTAGTGCAAGTTTAAAGACAAAAAGCTGTCGCTTCCTCCTGTCCGCACGATATCGTAAGTTCTTTGGACAGCATCCGCTTTCCATGTTGGCGCCGCGCCAATGGTGATCTTCACGCTGACATCGGTCGGTAGTGTCCCTGCACTCTGAAAGTTGACTGTTGTGTACTGGTTCCCAAAGGTATATGGAATGCCGGCAACGAAGCTTGTTCGTGTCACAATCCCG
>DAOUER010000058.1:0-4649 GCA_034430375.1 Dehalococcoidales bacterium | reverse complement strand
CGCGTCGGGTTTATCCAGGTGAACTGCAATCAATGCGTGGAGACCTATTTCGCCGTAGCCAAAATGGGTGCCATTTACATGCCCCTTAACTTCCGTGCTAAGGAGAAAGAGTTTACCTATATGCTCAACGCCGCTGAAGCTACTGCTCTGGTTGTCGGTGAACGTTATGTCCCGATGATCAAGTCGATACAGTCCGAGTGCAAGAGCCTGAAGTATCTAATCTCTATCGAAAACAAGCATGACGACATGCTGTATTACGAAGATATTGTTAAGGACAGCCCGGCCGATGACGTAATCACTGAAATCGATGATGATGAAACAACCATCCTGATGTATACCGCCGGGACCACCGGATTCCCCAAGGGTGTAATGCTGTCGCATACCAGCTTCAGCAGCTACATGCTGGAGAACGTTACTCCCGCCGACCCCGAAGCTACGGAAAGCAATATCCTTACCGTACCGCTGTATCACGTGGCCGGTATCCAGGCGATGATGGCGGCTATTTACGGCGGTCGGACACTGGTGATGGAACGCCAGTTCGATCCGGAGGAATGGATGACACTGGTCGAGACCGAGAAAGCCAACCGCGCCATGATGGTGCCCACCATGCTCAAGCAGCTTCTTGACCATCCCAATTTCAAAAAGCACGATTTGAGCAGCCTGAAAGTGATAACCTACGGCGCCGCTCCCATGCCTCTTCCCGTCATCAGGAAGGCCCTGGAGGAATTCCCGGGTGTCGCCTTTATTAATGCTTTCGGGCAGACGGAAACGGCTTCTACTATTACCGCCCTGGGACCGGAAGACCACGTGCTTACCGGCACCGAAGAGGAGAAGGAAAAGAAGCTCCAAAGGCTGGCATCCATCGGCAAACCCATGTCCGATGTCGAGATGAAAGTAATCGACGAGGAAGGTAAAACCTTGCCGACCGGTGAAGTCGGTGAAATTCTCGCCCGCGGTCCGCGAGTCATGAGCGGTTACTGGAAGGACGAGGAAAAGACCGCCAAGACTATCGATAAAGACGGCTGGGTGCATACCGGCGATGTCGGCTACGTCGACGAAGAGGGCTACTACTTCCTGTCAGGTCGGTCAAGTGACATGATTATCCGCGCCGGCGAAAACATCTCGCCGGAGGAACTGGAGAACGTTATCCGCGAGCATCCCAAGGTAGAGGATGTTGCTGTTATCGGTGTGCCCGACGAGACCTGGGGCGAAGAACCGCGCGCCGTGGTTATTGCTAAGAAGGGTGAGAAACCCACCGAGGAAGAAATTATGGAATGGTGCCGCGAGCGTCTCGCCAGCTTCAAACGACCCCGCACGGTGGTTTTCGTTGACGACCTCCCCCGCAACCCGATGGGCAAGCTCATCAAGCGCGAGATAAGAGAGAAATACGGCAAGCCGTAAAAGATAAGTTAAGTAAAACTTGATTTCCCCCTCTCATATGGGAGGGGGATTTTTTATGGACTGGTCTTTAGATGCCCCGAGGGCGGCCGGGCGGGAAAAGATATTTACTGTGGGGGGATGGAAAAGGGGATAAAAGAAACCCGGCTGCCCCCTGAGGAGCAGCCAGATATAATGACACTTTAAACTTAGTTGATTGCTTTATTTAAGCTATTCGCTGGCTCGCCAGAGAGCGAGCATCGTCTCGCCGCTGTCACGCGAAATCCAGACCATCGCGGCATCTTTTTCATTATTTTTCATATACATGCCGTAAGCTATTTCCCCCATATCCATCCACATCTGCTCATCCCAGCCATTTTCCGGCATTTTGTCTTTGTAAAAATCAACTATATCATCCACACTGGCATTGCTTTCATAGTATCGCCATTCGAACTTGGAATACTCGCTCTCGTCGGGAGCAAATGACATGTTGAACTCTTGTATATGATCTGCTCCGCCATAAACCGGCATATCATCCCAGGTAAAATCACCTCCGCCTCCACCTCCACCATTCGAAGGTTCTGTGGTCTGAGCGGCAGTGGTTGCCGCACTGGTAGCGGCCGTGGTTGCCGCGGTAGTTTCTTTCTCACCATTACCGCCGCCACAGGCACCGACCGTGACCAGGGCGAGGATGGTAATTACCACAAATACTAGTGATAACTTTTTCATATATACTCCTTTATTCTGGTATTTAAATAAATAGTAAGGCTTTGATATTCCTAAGTCAAGCATAAGGTATGTTTATTATTTCTGAAGTAAACAAATATTGCACCCGGAGTCTTGTTTACTCCCTCGGGCACCTAGTATAATAGTCTTATAGCTGTTTTTACATAATATAATAAAGAAGTATTATAAATGCGGATTTATACGAAATTCACCATTATCATCAAGAAGCTGAACATCCATAGTGCCCTGGCTCTGGCGGGGATGGCCGGACCGCTGATATTGATCATTACCGATCTCACGGCGGGTTTTTCTAATCCTGATTACAATCTGGTACGTGATTCCATAAGTAGTCTGGCCTTAACAAATGTCGGTTGGACACAGACAATCGGTTTTCTAACAATCGGTTTGCTGGTAGAGATATTCGCTGCCGGCCTGCTATTTAATATCCGGGACAGCCGGGGATTTCACCTCAGTATAGCCTGCTTGGTCATCATGGGCTTCGGGATGCTGCTGCTCGGGGCTTTCCGCACCGATCCGGTCGGTGTTCCGGATACCACCGAGGGTATAATCCATCATATTGCAGCCACGACAGTTTTCTGGCTATTTCCTATCACCAGTCTTCTTATCGCATCCGCTCTCAAGCATGACCAGCACTGGGAAAACCTGTTTAAATATACGGTCATTGCCAGTATTCTGGGCTTTGTCCTGGTAATCATGGTAGGCGTACTCGATGATGCATCGTCCTGGTTCGGACTGGCCGAGAGGATACTGGTGGCTAACATGGTGGTCTGGATTGAGGTGATGGGTTACAAGCTTCTCTATATATCTGTTACACGCACCGGGGACTGAACTCATCATATATCTATTACGCGTGTTGAAGATTAAGCTAGTCACTTAATCTGGTATAATTACTAGCGATGGATACATTCCTGGAAGTATTAAAATGGATAGGAATCGCTCTGGCGGCGGGATTTGTCGGTTACTTTGGGCGTTACCCCTCTAAAATGCTGATTAATAAAACCAATGGGCATAAAACGAAACCACCGGAGAGACCGCCGGCTCAGGCTGTAGAAAACGGGGTGTCGGAGGAACTGAAAAGCCGTCAAAAAATAGAGAAGAAAAAAGCCAAGAAAGCTGTCAAGATTGTTAAAAAGCAGGAGGAAAGTTAGTCGACTCCAGCTTGACGGTATATTAACGCTTTAGTATTATCAATATGGAAGAAATGACATAAAATAAAATATCTGGGATATAGTTAATTAGGGAATAAGGGAAAATACATGATAATAGAAATGAAAACGGGCGCTTCCCGGAAAGAACTCGATGCCGTAGTCGAGAAAGCAAAATCGTGTGACCTTGATGTCCAGTTGAATATGGGTACGGATAAAGTGGTTGTGGCTATTCTGGGGAGCACCACAGGGCAACTCGATACAGGTATTTTCGCGGTATTGCCGGGTGTGGAAAGTGTCACCCGTATCATGAAGCAATATAAACTTGCTTCAAGAGAATTTAAACCCGGAGGCAGCCGGTTTACCTGCGGGGATGTGGAAATCGGAGGCGAACGGGTGGTAGTCATGGCCGGCCCGTGCGCGGTAGAGAGTGAAACCCAGCTTCTGGAGGCCGCCCGGTCGGTTAAAAAGGCCGGGGCTTCCGTTTTACGGGGCGGGGCTTACAAACCGCGCACTTCCCCTTTCAGTTTTCAGGGCTTACAGAAATCCGGACTGGAGCTGCTGGCCAAGGTCAAACGGGAAGTAAATATGCCCATCGTTACCGAGGTGGTCGAGCCGAAAAATGTTAAACTGGTGGCCGATTATGCCGATTTACTCCAGATTGGTTCGCGGAATATGCAGAACTACGCTTTGTTAAGCGTCGCGGGACGGAGTAACCGGCCGGTGGTCTTAAAACGCGGTTTTTCCTGTACGATTACCGAGTGGCTGACCGCCGCCGATTACCTCCTGGCCGAGGGTAATGATGTGGTTCTTTGTGAAAGGGGAATCCGGACATTTGAAGACAGCGTTCGTTTTTCCCTGGATATCTCTTCAATACCGGTGCTGAAGAAGTTCAGTCACCTGCCGGTTATAGTGGACCCCAGTCACGCCGCCGGGCATTATTCACTGGTGCCGGCAATTGCCAAGGCGGCGATAGCCGCCGGGGCTGATGGACTGCTCATCGAGGTGCATCCCAATCCTAAGGAAGCCCTCGTCGATGGATTGCAGTCGCTTTCGCCTTCTGATTTTACCCGGCTCATGAGTGAGTTAAAGGTAGTTGCCAAGGCAGTCGGACGGTACATCTAGACTAATCGTGCTTATCGGATTGAACATAAGTGATTAAAGACTACTTCGCGCTTGAAGTTGACGGTATCGCCATTGTAGGTCAGAGCTTCCTGCCCGTTACAGATTCCGGTTATCCCGCCGTTTGTATCTGCCATGGTGTACCTTCGGGTAACCCGCCCGACCCAGATGACGGGGGTTATCCAGAACTGGCGGAACGCATCTCCTCTCAAGGATATCCCGTCTTTATTTTCAATTTCCGGGGTGCCGGCGATAGCG
>DAOUER010000057.1:0-15555 GCA_034430375.1 Dehalococcoidales bacterium | reverse complement strand
GTGGAGTACACTTAGGGCCAGCTTATTTCGATAAGTAGAAAGGAGCCTTCCTGAAATAAGAAAGCTCCTCTGTGTACTATTGTCTCTATTTACAGAATAGCGGTCAGGTTTTATGCTGGCGTCGATAGCACGTATCCTATACCGGGCCTGGTCAGGATATATTTTGGTTTTTCAGTATGGTCATTCAGCTTCTGCCTGAGCCGTGCGATATTTACCTGAAGAATATGGGTAGCACCGACATACTCCTCACCCCACACCTTCTTTAGTAGCTGTTCAGGTGTGACCACCCTACCGGAGTTCTCTGTCAGATAGGACAACAATGCATACTCGGTGACGGTCAGGTGTACCTCTTCTCCACCGATGCTGACTTGGTGCCGGGCAAAGTCTATTACCAGGTCTCCGGAACAGAAAACAGATTGAGAAGGCTTATCCGGAAACTTGGCGCGGCGTAATACCGCTCTGACCCGTGCCGCCAGCTCTTCAGCGGACAAGGGCTTGGTCACATAGTCGTCAGCACCGGCATCCAGCCCCTCAACTCTTTCTTCGCTGCTGTCTTTGGCGGTAACCATAATCACCGGTACCTGTGAGAATTCACGTATGCAGCGACATGCGGTAACCCCGTCCATGCCAGGCATCATGATGTCGAGCAATACTAAACTTGGTACCTCCTCGTCGAACATTTTGAGGGCACCTTCAGCATCCTCGGCTGTAAGTACGCGGTATCCCTCCAGCTCAATAATCCGACGCATCATACGGAGTATGCGAATATCGTCATCAACTACCAGTACGGACTCTTTTATTACCGGCATTCGAGTAGTATTACCTCCTAGAGTGCGGAATTCGGGCAGAAGTCTCTGTCAAACCAGTTACGCGCAGCAGCTTCAATTTATAGCGGAATATTAAAGTAGAACGTACTGCCCTCGCCCATTTTGCTCTCTGCCCAGATGCGTCCTCCGTGTGCCTCCACCAACCCCTTGCAGATTGCCAGTCCCAGCCCTAGACCATCTGTCCTGTGGGAGGGTACAGACTCTACACGATACATCTGCTCAAACACTCCCTCCAGTTTATCAGCCGGGATGCCTATTCCCTGGTCAGTAACGCTTATTATAAGTCTATGATCACTTCGCTGGTCCGAGACCACCACTTCCGTTCCCTCCTTTGAATACTTACAGGCGTTGTCGATTAGATTATCCGTTATTTGTCTGATGCGGTTGGAATCAATATTGGCTCTCAGTGGCCTTTTCATCGTATTCTTTACTAATTTGTGCCCGGGTATTCTGAGTTGAGCTTCGGCCACTATCTCCTCCAGCAATTTTGAGATATTGGTCGGTGCTTTGTCTAGTTTAAGTAGGCCTGTCTCAATTCGGGACATATCCATTAGCTGGCTTACCAGCGCAGTTAGCCGGTCAGTAGCGCTATCTATGGACTTCAGGTATTCGCGTCTTTCACTACGCCAGAGCCTCAGTTCGTAGTTCAGCAGCATGGTGGAATAACCCTTGATAGTAGCCAGGGGGGTGCGTAGTTCGTGGGATACCTTGGCGAGAAGATCGCTCTTGAGCTTGTTTAACTCCTCATATTCAATCAATTGCTTCTGCATCTTCTTGCGTTCAATAATCTGTGTAGTAAGGGCTAGAATGTTGTCCATATCAAGTGGCTTGACTTCGTAGGCGACTATAAGCTTCTGCCTGACGGCTTCAATAGCCGTATCCAATGAAGCATGGCCGGTGATAATGATGGATTCCATTCCGGGGGATAGTTCAGATAATCTCTCGATCAACTCTACCCCCGATATATCAGGCAACTTGATGTCTATAAAGGCAAGGGGGACTGGCTTTCTATGGCAGAGGGCGAGAGCCGTTTGGCCATCATGGGCTACAGCCGTGCTGTAGCCTTCCGTCTCCAGGATATCCCGCAGGTTTGTAGCTAGCTCTACGTTATCGTCCACAACAAGCAGGTCCAATTTCCGTTCCATCATACCTCCTAAATTCATGCCTGTTTTAAAGAGATTTTTAAAGGCTGCCTTTACCTTATCACGACTTGGTGTCTGGTAGGTTATTAACGAATGTAACGAATGTCTTGTAAAATTTTAAAGGGGTCTACTTACAACCTCATCACAAAATGAGGTCAAAATCTTACAGAATTATCACAGAGGGGATTTGGTTATATGTGAATCGTCAGGAAGAAAGACGTGATGGAACTGCCGGAGATCCGGGGCTTGGTCTATAGCGTGGTTTCATCTCGGGGTTATTTTACTTTTTTTGCCTGCTTACACTATCCCTCGCCACTCTGATGAGAGACAACAGATTATCTATATTAACCGGCTTGGTTACATAGGCTAGTATGTCTCTCCGTCTGCTGGCTATAATAGCGCTACCCAGTGAAGCATAACCAGTTATGATGATAAACGTCACTTCAGGTAATAGACTGGTCAACTCCTTGGTTAGCTTTATCCGGGTTTCTCAAGAAAGCCCCTGGCTTTCTGCTCTTGAATCCGCTCCAGGAGCGCAACCAGCTTGTCCATGTCTAGGGGCTTCTCCAGGCAAGCGTAGGCGCTCTCCCGCTGGGCTTGTTGTGCCAGATCACTCATCGTTTGCAGATAGCCACTAATGATGATTGCCACCACGTTTGGGCGGATATCCCGGATGGCGAGGTAGGTTTCCAACCCATTCAATGAAGGCAGCTTCAGGTCAATGAGCATGATGTCAAAGATATTCTCGCGTGCCATCTCTATTGCCATGTTGCCATCATAGGCAACGCTCACCTGGTAACCCTTATCACTTAGATTGTCTTTCAAATTGGCACAAAGATTCTCGTCATCGTCAACCACCAATATCAGCGCCCCCTCGGCAACAGCTTTTTCAATAAGTGCGAATAGGCTGTCTAAGTCCAGCGGCTTCTTGAGGACACCGAAGGCTCCTTCCCGCAACACTTCCCTAATGAGGTCCTCAACAACATGGGCGGTTATCATAATTACCGGGGTGTTCGGCACTATCTTTTTAATCTTCTTGAAGGTTTCCACGCCGTCTATTACCGGCAGCTTGATATCCAGCAGCACCAGTATAAAGCCGTCCTGTTTTACCAGCTCTAAGGCTTTGAGCCCGTCAGAGGCAGTTACTACTTTATAACCCCGCAGCTCAAGAATATCAGTCATGTTCTGGCAGAACTCCTCATTGTCATCTACAACCAGTATTTTTGCTATTGCTGACATTGTTTATACCTCCTCATCTTTATCAATAAAGAGAGGGATCTTTATGATAATATTTGCCCCTTTCCCCGGTTCTGATTTGGCCTCTATGGTGCCCTCGTGCTTATTTATAATCGTCTTAGCAATGGACAGACCAAAGCCGATACCCCTGGCTTTGGTGCTGAAGAGCGGCTGAAAGACTCTCTCCAGGTTCTCCGCGGCAATGCCGGGACCGGTATCGGTAAAGGATACCTCGGCTTTTCCGTCAGTAGTGGCATGGGCGGTTACCGTGAGTGTGCCTTTGCCATCTATCGCCTCAATCGCGTTCTTAATAACGTTCTTGAATGCCATGCGGAGTTGCTCTCCATCGGCATTGATGGCCACCTCATCTTCCGAGAACTTATTTATGATGCTTACCGCCGGCGGTACTTCAGAGGCGGCAATGGCATCAGCCGTGATGGCGATAAGGTTAAGCCTCCCCAAACGGGGTTTCTCCATTCGGGTCAGGTTAAGCAGGCTCTCGATAATCGCCGTGGAGCTGACCACACTGGACTTGATACGGTCAAGGTGCCGCTGCGTCTTCTCTTCGGCGTCTTTTAGCCTTGTCTTCAGGTAGTATACCGAGCTGTCAATAACGCTCAGGGGGTTTCTTAGCTCATGGGAGATATTCCCCGAGAACTGCCCCAGGGTGGCTAACCGCTCCGAGGCAAGTAGCCTTTCCTGCATCTGCCGGCGCTCGGTGATGTCCTCAATGGCGAGGAGTATCATACGGGTTCTGTCATCTTTCTGGTAAATTCGTCGGGCATTAAGCAGCATTGCCTTGTATCCAATGGTCTCGAAGCTGTGTTCCACCTCGAAGTCATCAAAGGAGGTGTTCTTGGGAAGAATGTCCTCCAGAAGCTCCCGCAGTCTGGGGATGTCCCACTGTCCGTTGCCCAGATTATAGACGAGCTTTCCCTCAGTGTCCTCAGGTGTCACTTGAAAGGTACTATAGAAGGAGCGGTTGGCCAGGATTACACTCAGGTCAGCATCCAGCACCAACAAAGGCTCACGCACCGTAGCTACAATATTATCAGCGTATTCACTAGACTCCTTAAGGGATCGCTCCACGTGCTTGTGGTCGGCTTCTGATACTTTCAATTCAGCAATCTGTTGGCGCATGGCTGCCAGTTCATCTATCAGTTGCTCTTTTGTCTTATTAGTATCCTTCATGTCTAACCTCCCGGTATAGTGATGGCAGAGCAAATGACGGGAGTATTAATTTAGTGCGTGTTCCTCTTTCGTACCGGTTCACCAATTTCACGATAAACTCATTTACCGGGTTTTTGAGCTCGGGGCACTCTTTCAACCTCGATTTTTCCATTTTCAGCTATGATTTTATTCAGGTCGTCCTCGGTAAACAGTCTCCACCCCCTTCTGTCCCTGAGTAATGTTGGGAATATACCCTGGTTGATCCACCGGAAAAGTGTAGCTCGGCTAATGCCAGTCTTACGGCACACTTCTAGAGTCCTGTAATACGTCTGCCCGTCTATTTCTATCGGCATAAATTAATCTCCTAAATATGACGCGTCTTAGTGTGGCTTGAGAAGTCTTTATACGTCTCAAATATACAGAATCCGAATCACAAACATATCACAAAATACGGGTAAAACATCACAAACATATCACAAACGTAACCTGTGGCAAGATGGGGCTGATGATGTGGGGTGCTAATACCACGAGCTTGCGTTTCTACGGTTAAACACACGTGATATAAAGAAATGCATATTGTTTTCGGTGTTGATGACCCAGAACGACACGATTACCACATCACCCCCGGCATATTCCGGGTGTGTTATATTGGTCCACCTTACCGTGTTTTCGTTAGGGACATCCCAACCGGTCGCGCTGATTGAATCCGGAGATGTGTAGTCTGGAAATACGTCATACTTATCAGGGTCGTTGGTCAGACCAGAAAAATCGGCGTGAATATCAAAGGGAGCGGAGGTATTTTTCACTGTAACTGTTATGGTGGACTGGGTTTGTGCATCATCCCCCTCATCTATTGTGATGTCTAGAATAGAGGGATAGTCCTGGCTGGTGTCAATGCTGGTATATTCCATTGGTTCGGATTCAGTACTGAACGTTACCATCCCGGCATAGAGCGCATCAGTAATCACATCGCCCATTGATAGGATGATCTGTTTAATGCTTGTGCTTTCAATAATAATCTCGCTTTGCTCAAGATCAACTCGTATGGTTGTATCTTCAGCACCTACATAAACGATAGCGCCGACTGATGGTATCTCTACGGTCTTCAGGAACCCGTCACTACCGCTACCACGGTAGGCAATGGCATAGATGTCACCAGAAATATGGAGAATATCTGGATAATAACCGTCACTGGTATCAAATTCCAGGGTATCAATCACGGTATCGGTGATAGCTCCGTCTGCAGCTATCTCTACGGTCTTCAGGAACCCGTCACTACCGCTACCACGGTAGGCAATGGCATAGATGTCACCAGAAATATAAATAACGTTCGGTTCCCGGCCATTCGCAGTATCAAATTCCAGGGTATCAATCACGGCATCAGTGATAGCTCCGTCTGCAGCTATCTCTACGGTCTTCAGGAACCCGTCACTACCGGTGCCCTGGTAGGCAATGGCATAGATGTCACCAGAAATATGGAGAATATCTGGATAATAACAATCACTGGCATCAAATTCCAGGGTATCAATCACGGCATCAGTGATAGCTCCGTCTGCAGCTATCTCTACGGTCTTCAGGAACCCGTCATTACCGCTACCACGGTAGGCAATGGCATAGATGTCACCAGAAATATGGAGAATATCTGGATAATAACAATCACTGGCATCAAATTCCAGGGTATCAATCATGGCATCGGTGATAGCTCCGGGCGATGTCTCCACCGCCTCCAGGGAACTGTCCTGAGCGAGAAGCTGTTCCCAGACTTCCGGATAGCCGGTATCAATGGTAATTTCCACTGATTTAATATTGGTGCGGCTAAACGATGCGGAAAGCGGTTTTATCTCAATTGACTCCGTTTCCATAGATGAAAGTGAAGTTAAGTCACCGATCAAAACTGGTATATAAATCTCATCACCTACGATTAGAGGCTGCTGGTCAGTGGTAGCGCTTTCGTCTCCATAGTCTCTGATTATCACCCCGTGTTCATAGACCAGCTTGGGGCTGTCAATACTTCCCTGCACCTCATAACTTATTCGGTTTGAGTTATAGGTCTGGGTAATCGTCGGGTCCCCCGGGGCATCGATAGTATATAAAATGCTGACCGATACGTTATCCGAGGTCAACGAGCCGGCCACCCCGGTGCCGGGATTTGCCAGGAATATCCGGCTGGGATAGCGTACACCCATATGGATATTGCTGGACTTTGGCACCCGAGACACGGCTACATCCTCTACGTCCGATTTGAAGGTTATCATGTCGTCATGGACCATGTTAAGGTGCTCGTATTCTACATCCTTATTCCAGTTAGGCACGTGGTAAGCCTGTATAGTGCCCCACATCGCCGCCACAACCAGCAACATCAACATGACGCCAATCACCACAGAGGCCCCTCTTTCCTCTTGGCACAGGCTCCGCATTCCAGCTCTCATCTTGGCCAAGCCTCCCGTAGTACCCTCACCAGTCTGCCAAGTATATTATCTTCCCGACTGCGGAATACGAAATCGGCAAACAGGGCGACCATTCCCGCCAGGAAGACGGCATCCAGGATACCTCCGCCGCCTACTGATACCAGTGTTGGCTCACCCCAGTCATGGGCGGCCAGTTTGTACAGGTTAAGGAGATCGGCTCCAACGAGCACCCCGATTGTAGCTCCGGCGTAGGACAAAAGAGCCGTATTTAAATGGCTCAACCCTTTCATTCTCCGGAACATGAAGGCAATCGCCGACGCCAGAATCGGTGGAATGGTAAAAAGGAAGACTACCACTCCCAGCCCGGGCTGAATAAAGGCATAGAGATAGGTTACCGCCGCAATAATGACCGTAAGGAGGCAGAAATGCTTCCAGGGGATACGTCTACGTACCAGCATATTCAACGTGATTATGACGGGGATGAAAGAGCCCACGGCGTTAACCCCGATTACAGTACGACCGAAATTAAATATGGATACATCAAACACCTTCGCCATAGATAACACAGTGCCGAATACACCATGGGTAAGCCCGTTAATGGTACCGCCCGTCACGGTCAGGGTGGCGAAATAGGTAAGCAGCGGAAAGCCCACCAGCGATATTACCTCTATCAGTGTGAATCCGGCTATATGAAGGTAGAGCGCCAGAAGTCCAGCCAGGATAAGAATAAAAAATGTCAGGATGAAGATAAAAAGACTAATACCGACTGGTTCGACCATATCTCATTGCGCTCCTGTATGGCTGACCTATATCAACAGGGTGTAGGCGATAACCGCCACCACGATAAAGAAAACCGAGTGCTTAAGACCGGCAACTGCCTTCCCTTCACCCATCTTCCCGGTGACAATACCGGCAAAAAAGCCCTGTATCACCAGAGCATGGAAGAAAAGCGTATTGTATGTAGCCAGATCGGCATCGGACACGGCAAACTGTCCCATCCCGCCCGGCAGAGCTGCGCCGGAAGTAGCTTCCGCCGCCTCCTTCATCATGGGGAGGAAGACATAACTCATAATCAGTATCACGGCCAGGAAAACGAAATAGCTGATGTAACAGACCATAAGGTATGGCTTGGTCTCCGAGATTCTTCTCTTTTCCAGGGCCTTTGTTTCCTCCACGTCCGTGGCAACGCCCTCCAGTATCTCGCCTAACTGGCCACCCGTCCTGGATGCCTCGATGAGGGTAAAGACCGTTCTCCGGATAAGTGCCGTGGGGTATTTCCTGGCAAAGTGCAGCAAAGCGTCCTCAAAGGAAACACCCCATGAAATCGCATTATCCATCTGCTTTATAGCCTTGGTAAGCGTACCATACTGCCCTACCGCAGCAACGCTCATCGCCTCCTTTAGAGTCATGCCAGATTTTACGGACAGGCTGATATCGCGCACCATGGCCGGAAACTCTGCCTCTATCCTGCTTATTCTTCTCGTCTCGTAGAGGTTAAAAAAGCCCGGTGGCATAATAATCAGGAGAAAGGCCAGAATCACGATATTCATTGGGTTCATACCCATATAGAAGGCAATGGCGGCACAAGTCAGCGCAATCCCGCCCGAGATGAGATACAGCAGATACTGTCTTTCCCTTATTGTACGCAGTGGGGATTCAATGAATCGCTGCAGGGTAGACTTTCTTCGGCGATATTCAATTGCCTCAAGAACCAAGTCCCTGTTCATACTATTTTATCCCCTCCGGTGTCAAAGCATCGGTAAGCAGCAAAAACAGCATTGATCCCAGCGGGATAACCCCGTAGATAATCACCATCAGAATCATCGGGCTTGTCCCTCCCAACATCATCATGGCAGCGAACATGACGATAACCAGGAGCGGCGCCGCTACCAGCCCGATGATATAGACCTCAGAAATCAGGCCCAGAGTCGCAATGAACTCGGTAAACTTCTTCCGGTTCTCTTCCATGGTTTCCCGAGCCTTACTGACAAAGTAGGTTCCCATTTCGCCGCCGGAGAGGGCATTTGTCACCGCACCCTGGACGAATGTCCTGAGATTTGTGGAAGGGGTTGCGGAGGCCAGGTTGCGCAACGCGCTGACAAAATCAACGCCGAGCAACTCGACGTCTTTCACTACCAGCTTGGCTTCCTGGCTTATCTCACCGAAGAATTCCTCTGTCTCGGCAAGTTTCCTGAAGATCAGGTAGGGAATGACACCCGTGGTAGCCATGAACGACATCCAGCAGATAGCATAGGGCAGATGGCCGTCAATCTTCGCTTTCCTTTCCCAGCCCTTAACCCGGGGATATAGGATAAAGAGGAGGAACAGAACCAGACAGCAAGCCAGCGCTGCGAAGACAACTAAGCTGATGTCGGTGGCAAATCCCAGCATGTCGGTTTTTACTACGTTCCGTGCAAAGACGAATCGCCAGATCGGCACATAGTTTAAGAGGAGGGCTGATACCGCCAGCCCCATGGTGACGCAGACGGACGAGAGTATCAGGGAATACAGGGTAGCCAGGGATAGCAATCTTTCCACGGTGATATACATTCGTGCCTTTATCAAGTCATTGGTCAGGAAGGAGAAACGAGTTCGCCTTTCCCTGTAATAACCACCGAAGAGAGCCAGAGCCATTGTACCCGTGTTCACAATATCTCTCCCTGCAGCAGGTTCTTTTCGACCTCATCCGGACGTACGCTGTAGTCAAACATTAACTTGCTAAGTCTATAGAAATCGTTCATATTGTTCTCACACAGCCAATTCATAATTCTCAGCCGCCGGGCATATTCCGCCGCTAGTTCCTCCTCGCTCATGTTCAGGTTTTTCATGGTCTCCAGAAAGACCTTGGACTCCCCGCTGAATTGAAAGTTGCCGGTAGCAAGTCGGAAGACCGTATCCGTCTTGAGGGTTCCGTTGTCAAAGTCAACACCGGTCACCTCGCTCACATTTATGCATCTCCTGGTCCTGATATCGCCTTCCTTTACCATACTGACCAGCGCCACGATATCTATGCTGTCAAGCAGCATTAGCGGAACGTCTATGGGTGGTTTGGTCAGCCTCTTTACCAGCGACTCCACTGAGTCGGCATGAACCGTAGAGAAGGTGATATGGCCGGTGGCCATAGCCTGGAAAAGGGTAGAGGCTTCCTGTCCCCTCACCTCTCCAACCAGCAGGTACTCGGGCCTTTGTCTGAGGGCAGTTCGGAGTAAATCAAACATCTCAATCGAGCCACGTTCTTCGGTTTCCCTGGTGACAGAGGGTATCCAGTTCTGGTGAAGGAGGTTTATTTCCCTGGTATCTTCAATGCTCACTATCTTGCAACTGGGCGGTATGAACATAGAGATGGTATTGAGAAATGTAGTCTTCCCCGATGCCGTGCCGCCGATAATGAGGATGTTAAATCCGTTTTCTACCGCCATCCACAAATAGACAGCCATCTCCACTGATATAGTCCCGAGGTCTATCAGGTCTACCGGAGTGAAGGGTATCTCCCTGAATTTTCTAATAGTAAAAGTGGAACCTCTGGTGGTAACCTGACTTCCTATACTGAGTTGCAGCCGGTCATGGTTAGGCAGCGAGGCATCGAGCAGAGGCTTGGCCATTGAGATGTGCCTGCCTGACCTCTGCGCCAGCTTGTAGATAATGGAGTCCAGCTCTTCCTGGGTAAAGGTGACGTTGGTCTCCAGCGACCCGTACTTCTGGTGATAAACAAACACCGGAATCCCGGCGCCGTCAGCCGAGATATCTTCGACACTCTTGTCTCTCAATATCGGATCAAGTCTGCCATAGCCAATCAGGTCTCTGGCCACGTAGTACATTATCTTTTCCATGCTCAAAGAGGTCAGGTGGATGCCGAATTCCCTGGTTATCTCCTGGACCTTTTGCCTCAGGAAGTCCTCAGGTCTATCCAATGAGGCAAAATCCAGGTTGATTACCTCATAGAGCCATGACCTTATCTCTTTCAATAGCTCTTCCTCACCCATGGTCAGGCTGATCTCGCATACCTGATAGGTATGAGGCCGACTCGTTTCAATGCCGATGCAGGCGTAGGGTTCGTTCACCGGATACACCTCCAGGAATCTTTCCCTGTCTATCTCCGGTGCCAACCCCGGCTCAGTGGTATCTTCTACATCTACAGGCTTTCTCTCTTTGAGTGCTTTACTTTTCATCGCTTCGCCTGAAAATTGCTCCTTCTGGCACTACGGGCATCGGTGAATCTCCCCAGCCGGGCATAAACTCATGGCGCTCCCCTGCCCGGTCACAGACCGACTGCCGAGGTGACTTCCGCACCCAGGCTGATTCAGTATTCGGGGTATATTTGCATCTTTTTAGCAGTTTTCTCTAGCGCACCAGTACATTGGTATCAAGCAGAATCGCGTCACTCGCCAGATGGACAATAACGACGTGATACCACGTGTCTGCGATCAGGGCATCGCCAGAGCTCGTTTCCTCTGTCACCGTTAAAACTGTGCCCGTCGATATAGCGTTTTCACCCGTTTCGCCCTTTTCCGTGAAGTCCGTGGTACTTTCCTTATCCTCGGTTATCGAGCACTTCCATTCGTCGGCCAATATGCTTTCGCCGCCGTTGTGCTTTATTAGAAGCTGGTCGTCGGTGGCCGGGTCATCCATCACCGAAAGTGCAGCATTAGGCGCCTTGGGGGTGTTTCCGATATATCCGTAGGCGAAACCGGCTACCACCGCCCCCATGACTACGGTTATGGCAACCATCAATATCACGCCGATTACCGGGGATACGCCTCTCTGGTCTCTTTGAAACTCTTTAAAGTATCTCATGTCCTCTACCTCCTGTTTTTACTCGAATCGTTTATGTTTATCCATCATTTCCTATCTCTTAATACCATAGGCTAGCACCTCCCTTACTGGCTGTGGTGCCCGTACGTCTCTTTTCCATCTCTGAGACATCCATCTCACACACCCACAATTCCTATTGCCGCATCCAGAATCGCGGTTGAGTTCTCTCCTTTGTTAAGAAAGAGAACCGACTTGGTAAAGTAACTCTCGGCTCCCAGCTGATAGCTACTGATTATGTCCTTTCCTTCATCCGAGACGGTAAGCACCACTACCGGGATGTCCCTCAACCCTTCCTCGCTCTTTATTTGTTCCAGTACCTCCAGCCCGCTAACCTTCGGCAGCTTCAGGTCAAGGAGGATTAGATCCGGCCTGGGATTAGCCTCTTTATCGGCATAAACGCCCCGGTTATACAGGAAATCGAGTGCCGCTTTACCATCTTTAGTCCAGGATAGTCGTGGTTTCAGTTTCCCTCTCTCCAGAGCCCGTCTTATAAGCACGCCGTGCTCCTCGGTGTCCTCTACCAACAGTACGTTTATCTTTCTTGGTGTGGTCATTTTACCTTCCCCTTTTCCAGTATCTTGGTCAGGCGTCTTTTTAACTCTTCACCTGATGTAGGCTTCTTGATATAGGCTCTGGCTCCCGCCCTGACGGCTTCAACGATTATATCCGGGTCATCCATATTCTCCGGCATTAGTAAGGCAACTGCCGCCGTAGGATTATCTTTGGTTAAGGCGCGTACCACGTCGATACCACCGGCACCGTCCAGTTTCAGGTCTATCAAAGAAATATCAGGGTTGTACTGAGCAAACTTTTCCAGGGCCTCTACACCGTTTTTAGCGACGGCAACGACCTCAAATCCGAGCGTTTCCAGCGCATTGGAGAGGAGGATACGCGTAAAGGTGGAGCTATCGGCTAGAAGTACCTTAGTCTTTACCATGGTTATTATCCTTGTTTGTGACGCTTTGTTTAGGCAAGGTAAAGCACAAGGTGGATCCCTTCTCCGATTTACCCTGTTGTACCCATATCTTTCCCCTGTTTACTTCAATAATTTTCTTCACAATCGCCAGGCCGATACCGCTTCCTTCCCCATCTGCCGTCCCCCGATAGAAGAGGTCAAAGACCTTTTTCACTTCACTCGCATCAATCCCGGTCCCGTTATCGCTCACAAAGAAGATGGTTTCGCCCTTTGAAGAGTAGTGACCTATCTCAATTTTCAGGGGAACGGTTTTATCCCGGTATTTAATGCTGTTCTGGATAAGATTAGTTAACACCTGCTTTATCCTGCTCCTGTCCACGCAAATTTTGGGGAACCTCTTCGCCGCGGAAACAGTAGCCCCAATCGAGCTTATCTGCTCTTCAAACTCTGACATCACTTCATTGATGATCTTGCTAAAAGAAATATTCCTGGTTTGCTTTATCAGGTGTCCGGCATGGGAATATTCCAGGGTCCCGTTCAAGAAATCCCGCATCTTCCTGACGCCAGACTCGAGTAGCCGGATGTCCTCCTGCACGTTTTCTACCTTCTGGTTTTGTATATCCTCCCGGAGCAGGCGGCTGAGACCTTCAATGCTTACCAGGGGACTCCTCAGGTCGTGAGCGATGCCGTAGCTGAATGTCTCCATCTCGCTGACTTGTGCCTGAAGCTGCCGGCTGAGCTTTTCCCGCGCTTGCTCTGCCTGATTGCGCTCGGTGACATCACGGATATTACACTGGATAACTCTCGTATGGTCTACCTGATATGCATTGGCGACTACTTCTACGGCGATTTGCCGTCCGTCTTTAGTAACAAGGGGTAAATGCTCATAGCGCACATAGCCGCTCTCGTGTAATTCTTTATATGAGATTTTACTAGCCAGGGTATCTTTCAGTTCACCGATTTCCCACATATTCTTCCCCAGCAGTTCCTCCATGGAATATCCCAGCAGGTCTTTGATAAACGGATTAGCATCAATAATTTGCCCCGTATCTCCATCGAGAATCAAGATAGCATCTTGAGCTGTTTCGAAAAGCCGCCTGTATTTAACCTCGGACTCTTGAATCAAATGCTTACGGGTAGTACCCGCAGCCACGGCAGCTTTGCTCTCGGCAGGAACTATCGAACCCTTTTTGTGTAAAATCTTCATTTTTAATAATCCTTATGGGATATGGTCATTTTGTACCTGGTCAGGAATTCAATGAAATCATCCCTGTATATCCGGTAATGGCCTTTCGGCAGCCTGAAAGCTGGCAGGCGTTTTTCGTCAATCCAGCTCAATACCGTTACGGTACTCACCCCACAATGCTCAGCAATGAAGCTGGTTGTAATATATTTAGGACACCAATGCTGTTCTCCTATTTTCAAGTAAGCCTCCTCGTGAGTGTTTTGCGAGGGATTATTAATCTTGGATATCTTGGGTCTTTAACACATATGGCGATTTTTACGTATTTACCCTAAATAATGCGAATCACAGCCGTATCAAGAGATTCATACAAAACGTCACAAACATATCACATTTTTTTGTATTACCATGAGTGCCTTACTTATGCCGCCAAATGGTTAAGTTATTTACATATGTCTTGGAGGCTGAGTGTAGTGAAATAGCAAGCTAATGATGATACTAGAAGAAGATTATTAAAAACAGAGACAAATATAGGTAAGGTAAAGTCCATCTTTGCCAATAGGTCAGCTTACCGTTGGCAATGACCGAAGCCTCCCATATTAGGGAGGCGTCTATTTTTGTTTTCGGTTTTCGCTATACCCGGAGGGGGATGACAAACAAGCTAGTTCTTCTGATGTAAATAAATGACTTTTTGTTACATAATGAAGCTGAAAACACAAATTGCACCTTAAAAATTGAATACAAAGTTTTGACTTGAACGCTTTGCCCTGAAAGGGGGTGAAGCATGAGTTCAAACGTAATAGTAACTGCAATAGGCGGCGATAACGGCAATCCTCACGGCTATTGCAGCCAGTGTCATAAGGTCTGGATTTTAAAGGAGAGGCAGGGCGTTTGTCCGTGGTGCAATAAGCCCGCAAGCTGTATAACCGCCACGTCAAAGCCCCGCCAGTTCAAGTCTAGGTCTAACCGGCGTAAAAGGCAAGCACCAGTACATAGTAACGGCTATGACCACCTTGAGGGTGTATGGCTAACTTATTATAAGGTAGCCTTGCCGTTTGCCAACAGCGTGCCTGACCGAGAGGACTTACTACATACCATCATTAGCAACCTTGCCGATGTTGGTAGAAACAACGGAAACAAGCCTGATAATCCTAGCTGGATGTATAGGATTGCCAGCCTCACTAAAGCCCAATACTGGCGAGACCGCTACCGACAAATTAACGGCTTAGATTGCGGGCGGTGTAGCAATAAACAACGGCAGAAGTGTAAAAAGGACTGGCTGTATGGCAAATGCCCGAAGCTAGTCAAGATTGAGAGCCTGAATAAGCCTATCGCAGACAGTGAAGGCAACCTAACCGAGCTTGGTGAACTGATAGCCGATGATAAGGCTCTTGACCTTGATGCCTGGCTGGACTATAAGACCTTCCTGCTGACCAGTCCAGAACGACTGATACTTATCGGTGAGAAGATGCGGGATGGTATTACTCTTACGAACAAAGAACATCAATACCTGTGGCGATTTAGACAGAAGGAACAAAAAAACCTGTTATATGCGTAAGAATTTAACCCCTTTGCCCAAATACTATAGTGGCAGCACGTTAAGGCTAGCGTCTCGCAGCTTGGCGGAAGCTGACTACTAGGTGAAGCTGGCAGATTTGCCCACTAGCCAGATAGCCAAAAGGGGTGACTAAACTGGAAAAACTGAATATCGTGGGCAAGCGTTTGGCATGCCCCCGCAAAGGATACCACTTCTTAAGTTAGAGTTACCGATATTCTAGCCTCAGGTGCCGGTGGCCGGTAACCCAACGAGCTGTGAGGACGCACCTGATTATACTCCCGTCTCCACTGCTCAATCAATACC
>DAOUER010000056.1:0-10657 GCA_034430375.1 Dehalococcoidales bacterium | reverse complement strand
GGTATTGATTGAGCAGTGGAGACGGGAGTATAATCAGGTGCGTCCTCACAGCTCGTTGGGTTACCGGCCACCGGCACCTGAGGCTAGAATATCGGTAACTCTAACTTAAGAAGTGGTATCCTTTGCGGGGGCATGCCACTCGTATGCAAGGATGCCTCGAACATTTTCCCCGTCTTGAGATAAGCGGTAATATCGATAGCGACCTATCAGCCCGCACACAGTCATGTCAATTACGTCCTCGGTAGTAATCCGGCGATGGACACCCGGGTACTTTTCGTTAAACCATACTGCAAACTGCTCTTGACTGATAATTTCCATAGGTCACACTCGTATACTGAATGGGAACAAATTTCGGTGGTTGTGACCATAGAATGAACAAGCTTAGGGAAGCCGAGATCCACATCAACAAGGGCATACCAATTGCTGAAGCGAGCCGGAAAATAGGTATTACAGAGAAGACGTACTACCGCTGGCGAAGAGAGTACGGCGGCATGAGAGTAGAACAGGCTTGCCGGCTTAAAGAGCTGGAGCAGGAAAACTCCCGACTCAAGAGGTTGGTAGCCGATCTTTCTCTGGATAATGCCATTCTCAAAGAAGCCTCACGGGGAAACTTCTAAGCCCGTCCCGCAGACGCAAGATAGCAATACAGGTCTGCCAAAAGCTAAAAGTCTCGGAAAGACGGGCTTGTCAGGTACTCGGTCAGGCCAGGACTACTCAACGGCGTGGGATATCGCCACCATCCGATGAGAAACAGCTTACCGAGGATATAATTACTCTGGCGACTAAATACGGTCGGTACGGTTACCGCAGGATTACTGCCCTGTTAAATAATCAGATGGGATGGCAAGTAAATCACAAGAGGGAGGAAAGAATCTGGAGAAGGGAAGGGATCTATCCTGACGAAAACTCTGTCGAAGAAGCGCTTGTTCATAAAATGCGAGCCGATAAGAAAATCTGCTTCGTCTTTACATCGTCACAGAACCTGGATCGCATCGTATCTATATATCGAGCAACAAAGAGGTCCGGTAGAACTTTTATAATAGACTTGTATACGGCATTCGTTCTCGAGAAGCTCCGTGGCTTATCACCTAATATCGTACATCATCTGCCCTACTTAGTAAGCGCGTAGCTGTTTTCGGGGGGAAGGTCACGCCGGTTTCCAGAGCCCCCTATTTTTCAAAGCACGTATTCTTCCGCTTGTTGACAGGCCGTAATCCTTGTGCTAAACTTGTCCGAATTTTCAACACATGAAATAATATTTTTTATTTGAAAAGCTATGTCGAAAATTATTAACAAAGCATTGGATATCATTGAAATAGTCGCAACCAATGACGGAGATTCCAGCCTGAACTCGATCTCCAAGAGGGTCGGCATCAACACTGCGACAACGTATCGGATACTGGCAACATTAGCCAAGCGAAGCTACGTATCACATAAGAAGAATTCCTCAAGCTGCCGCCTCGGCCTTAAGGTGATGGACTTCGGGTATGCCATACGGAAAGACTTTAAATTCATCGATATTGCCTTGGTTCGTTTGTCCAAACTCAGTAATAAATACAACCCGGGCGTCTACTCATTTGTTCTAGATGGCGATGTCTCGTTGGTTATCGAGGAAGTGGGGAATACCGGAGAAATGCGGATAAATTCTCCTGTCGGGAAACGCATGCCGCTTCATTGTACGGCTTGTGGCAAGATTTTACTATCATCAATGACAGAAGAGCAACGCCGTGAGTTTTATCTCCTCAACACCCTTGGAAAATACACCAAAAACACCATTACACAGGCATAGCAGCTTGAAAAAGATATAGTCGAAGCCCTTGATGAAGGTGTAGCTTTTGATCGGGAAGAGTACAGACTGGGTATATATGTGGTGGCGTCACCGATTTATGCGGCAAATGGTAAAATGGTGGCTGCGGTGGGTATTATCATTCCCACGGAACGACTCAAGAAAGATACTCTCTCCAGCCTGGCTACCGATACAAAAAGCTGCACTGCTGAGATATCTCAAATCCTATCCCGTATGAATATTGACAAAGCTCGTTCTTCCCGTGGATCATTTAAGTTACACGAAGGAGACGACAGGATGGTAGATAGTAATACTTACAAGGTTATCCGTGAATCTGCCAAGGATATCAAGGTTGCCTATGAAGCCGATGTTATTGTGGTGGGCGGTGGCCCTGGTGGACATTCCTCAGCTATAGCAGCGGCCCGGAACGGTGCGAGGACCGTGCTTTTGGAACGCTACGGTCATCTGGGCGGAATGGCTTCCGGCGGTATCGTCATCCAAATACCACATATGAGCGACGGCGGGAAAGAACCTGTTGTTGCCGGACTGAATCTGGAATGGTTAGAGCGGCTCGATGTTATCGGTGGCACGCTGCGGCCGCGGATGGAGGATATTGGCTCGGATGATCCCGCTCTCGTGAAAAAATGGTCGCGGTTCATGGGGAATACTATCAATGGCAAGGTAAAACACACCGCTTGGGTTGATCCTGAACTGCTGAAATGTATTTTAAATGATATGGTGGAGGAAGCAGGCATCAAGCTCTACCTTCATTCCTGGGGAACCCAAGCGATTGTCGAAGATGGACAAGTGAAGGGCATCATCTTCGAAAGTAAATCCGGTCGGCAGGCTGTGCTGGGTAAAGTGATAATTGATGGTACCGGTGACGGCGACCTGCTTCCGTCCACTGGAGCCGAATACGATGGCCACTGGGAGGAGGCCAACCGGAGTACCATGCTGGCACTGGTCTTCCGCCTTGGAAACTGTGATTACCAGGCATTGTGTGATTTCCAGGAGAATAACCGGGAACGCTGGCAGGAACTCATGAAAGAAATGGCCGATGTTGCTGGCACCCGTTTGCTGCCACTGCCCTCCCCGCGCAACGATGTTCTCTGGGTCAATAACTGGATTCCCGGCCTGGATTGCACCAATGTTGAAGACCTTACCACACTGGAAGTGGAAATGCGCAAGATTATGCGCAAAGGGTACAAATTCCTCAAGGAGAACGTCCCGACCTTTGAGAACAGCTTCATCCTGGATACAGCTTCCCAAACCGGTACCCGGGGCAGCCGTCGTCTTATCGGTGAACATATTATAACCAAAGATGATTTCCTCAACAGCCGGGTCTTTAAGGACACGATTGCTGTTTTTCCCCGCTTCGGGCCTTCCGGAAACGAGGCGGTAAAACATATGTATATCCCTTACCGGGCGCTTATTCCGGTGAAAACAGAGGGGCTGCTGGTTGCCGGACGAAGCTTCTCGTCCGATACGTCGGCCAATAACATGGCAAACCTTATCCCCCACTGTATCGCCATGGGCCAGGCCGCAGGAACGGCGGCAGCTCTTGCTACGGACAAAGGCGTTCATCCGCGGAACCTTGATGTTACCGAGATACAAAAGACCCTGCTGAAGCAGCGCGCGGTCCTGCCTGGTATTAATGTCAAAGAAATGGTAATAAAGGCTAAACGGAAGCATTAATAAAGGAACACTTACAAGAATTGCTTTTTTAAGCGATAATGATTATGATGTGATAACAGGATATTGTCAACGGAAGGAGGTAATGTATGTGAGAAACCGGACAAGGTTCCTATAAATTTTTGGAGGTTTTTAAGGATGAAAAAATTATTATTGTCTGTAATAGCTATCATCGTATCTGTAACATTATTACTTACCGGTTGTGGCGGTGATGAGACCACGACCGCTACCGCGACCACGACCGCTACCGCGACCACGACCGCTACCACGACTGCGACCACGACCGCGACCACGACCGCTACCACGACCGCGACCACGACCCCGACCACGACTGCGACCATGACCACGACCACCACGACCGCTACAGCAACGCCAACGGCCGATGCCGATATGTACGGTGGGATTTATCACTACCCGCTCAACGTAGCGCCGGCATCGCCCCTCGGGTATCCCATTGAAACGAACCCTGTTGAAGGCCTTGTTGCCAGTTGCGCTCTGGAAAGGCTTATCTTATCCGGCGATGCCGGCATCCAGCCCCGCCTGGCAACCAGCTGGGATATCGATGTGCCGGCCAAAACCATTACTCTCCACCTGCGCCAGGGCGTAAAATTCCATGATGGCAGCGATTTTAACGCCGAAGTCGTCAAATGGAACTACGACCTGCAGATGGAAGCCGGCAGAGCCAGAAACTGGGTATCCGTCGATGTCATCGACGATTACACAATAAAAATCACGTTAGAGGTTTACCAGAATACGTCGTTAACCCAGGTAGGCGGTTTCCCCATCGCCTCCAAGGCTGCCTTTGACAAAAATGGCATAGACTGGGCGAGAGAAAACCCGGTAGGAACCGGCCCATTCGTTTTCGTCGAACACGAACGCGGAACACGCGTATACTTTGAGAAAAACGAGAATTACTGGGACCCCGGCAAACCTTATCTCGATGGCGTAGAATTCATTATCATCTCAGACATAACGGTACGCAACCTGGCGTTCAAACGCGGCGATATCCATGAATTCACCGCGGCCGGTCTGGATGCCCAGGAACTTGTCCAATTAGGTTTCCCTTATCATCAAAGAACCGGCGGCACTTTCGTTCTAGTGCCGGACAGCGCCAACCCCGATTCTCCCTTCGCAAAACTGAAAGTTCGCCAGGCGGTCTCTTACGCCATCGACAGGGAATCGTTAGCCGAAAACCTGGGTTATGGTTTTGCCAGGCCCGCCTACCAGATATTTCCCGGTTTTGAAATGGCTGTAGTTCCCGATCTCGTTAAAACTCCATACGACCCGGATATGGCCAGGCAACTCCTCGACGATGCAGGGTATCCCGACGGTTTCGAGACTAATATTTACAGCCAGGGCTATGCTGTCCCCGCTAACTGGGTTACCGCCGTTGCTGCCATGCTTACTGAAGTAGGCATCACTACGACGCCCAATTTCCCAGACTCTGGTAAATACTCGGAATATCGTTTTGGTAGTTGGAGCGATTCCCTGCTCGCACAGGGTTTTGGTAATTTCGATAACCTTAATTCCCTCTGGGGATTCTACTTCGGCACCACGGCTTTCCTAAGCCGTGAAAATCCAGCCAATTTTGTGGCTGCTTCCGAGGCATCACTTGCTTCTCCTGAAGTTGATCCCGAGCTTATACAAGCGTGTATCAGGATCATCAGTGAAGAGCTAATGGTAATCCCGTACCTTGAAGAGACCGTTATGATCTTCCAGGTTCCCGGCGCTCATAATGCAGGCCTTGATATTGCGACACAAGTACAATTCTGGTCACATATAGCCTGGCTCGAACCTGAGGCCAGATAACACAGTAATAGTAAATAGTAATAGTATTTGCGGTAGTCGTGGCGACTTACCATCGCCATGACTACCGCAACGGATACCTCAACAGAGGAAACCGACGAGTTGATAGGCAGGGTAATTAACTCCGATACTATATCGGGAGATTATTCCTAAGTAACAGGCTCTAAAGCACCGGGAGATCAGATAGATGCGTGAATACATATTGCGCAGAATACTACAGATGATTCTAGTACTGTTAATCGTGACTATCATCGTGTTTTTCCTTTTACGTCTGTTGCCGGGCGACCCTGTTCTCATGTACCTGACACAACAGGACTTGGATGAGATTACCCAGGAACAGATCGACTTTATCAAGCAACAACTGGGACTCGACCGGCCGCTACCGGTACAATATGTTAACTGGTTAGGTGACGTTTTGACCGGTGACTTCGGAGATTCGATCATTACCAAAACTCCGGTCATCAGGGACATCAAGGTACGTCTCCCGGTAACTTTGCACCTGGGCATACTGGCTTTTATATTAAGCATCATTATCGGAATTCCCCTGGGCGTTATAGCAGCAGCGAGACGCGGCAGTTGGATAGACAATGTTTTCACGGCAGTGGGTAATATCGGTATCACGCTGCCCAGTTTCTGGCTTGGCATCATTCTCATCTTTATTATCGGGTACAAGCTGGAATGGCTGCCTATCTATGGTTATACATCTCCGTTTAAAAATTTCTGGCTCAACACCCAGCAGATAATCATGCCGGTCCTCGTCCTGGCGGCAGCGCCGATTGCCACCGGCGTACGTATCACGCGTTCCAGTATGCTGGAAGTATTGCAGCAGGACTATGTACGTACTGCCTGGTCCAAGGGCCTGCGTGAGCGGAATGTAATCATGAAACACGTGTTGAGAAACGGCCTTCTGCCAGTTGTTGCGATGAAAGGAATGAGTCTGGCAGCTATTATAGGCGGTTCTGTGCTCGTGGAAACCGTGTTCAGCATTCCGGGCATGGGAAGGCTGGCGGTTGAAGGACTCTTCTCCCAGGACTACCCCGTGGTACAGGCCACGCTGCTGATCGTGGCGACATTTACCTTGCTGATGAATCTGTTAATCGATCTTTCATACGGATGGCTCGATCCGAGGGTACATTATGAATAACGAAATCATCGAATCCCCCCAACCCGAACAAGCAATGGAATTGACCGAAATTCGACCAAAGGTCAATGAATTCCGGCGTTTCCTGAAAGTTTTTTTCGGGAGGCCGGTCGTCATCATCGGTTTCATTATCATCCTGGTATTCATCATCTGCGCCGTCATACCTGAATGGTTAGCGCCGTATAATCCCGTCAAGCAAAACCTGTCCCAGACGCTGCTCACTCCCAGCTCAGAGCACCTGCTGGGAACCGATGCTCTGGGCCGGGACCTGTTCAGCAGGATTATCTACGGAGCGCGGACCGCCATAATTATCGCTGTATCCGCTATTGCCTTCGCAGTGATTGTCGGTAGTATCCTGGGACTGGTTGCCGGCTATATCGGAGGCCTCACCAACAGCATAATTATGAGATTCGTCGATGCAATGATGGCTTTTCCGGGCATATTGCTGGCGCTAACCATCGTGTCTGTGCTGGGGGGAGGAATGCTGACCGTCATTATCGCTCTTGGCGTACAGTCTATTACCGGCTACGCCAGGGTAGTTTGCGCACAGGCAATGTCTATCCGTGAAAACGATTACATACTGGCGGCGCGAACCCTCGGGGCAACAAATAAGCGCATCATGTTCCTGCATATATTACCGAACGCCATTGCCCCGTTGATCGTTATGTCCACCATTTCTGTCGGTATAACGATCCTGGCCGAAGCCGGATTGAGTTATCTCGGCATCGGCATAAGAGAACCTGTAATTGCCTGGGGCAGTCTCGTCAACGTAGGGCAAAGGTATCTGCTGCTCTACCCCCTGCTCTCCATTGCTCCCGGCATTGCAATCATGCTGGTCGTTTTCGGATTCAACATGGTCGGCGACGGGCTGAGGGATGCACTGGATCCTCGTTTGAGGGGCACTCTTTAGTGGAAATTTATGTTCTCAGCCGAATCAGAGATATGACAGTATTCATCTGCGGAATGTCAAAGAGAATGATGGATAAGTATTGGATATTTCTTCAAGAACTGAATCAATAGCAGATGTAATCATCGGCGGTCACGGAGGACTAACAAATATGTGATAGAGAAATGTGATAGAGAAAATAGTACTATTAGTTACGTGAAGGAGAGTCTCATGGAAACAGCTAAATACATCAGAACAAATACCACTCGGCCTTCCCGGCATGAAGCCGTCACTGCGCCGATTCCGATTTTACGGAGTGACGCTGAGTACGGCGATAAAAATTTCTATATGAATTGGAAAAGTGCTGAAAAACCGTATGTCGACGAAGAGGACACTCATCGTCATGACTTTGACCAGTACCTGGTTTTCCTAGGCGGAGATCCGCGCAATATGCTCGATTTAGGCGGAGAGGTGGAACTGACGTTGAGTGAAGACGGTGTTAATCTGGAAACCCATACCTTCACAAGTTTCACAACTGTATATATCAAGGCAGGACTGTATCACTGTCCCTTGGTTTTTAAGAAAGTAACGAAGCCCATTATCTTCTACTACTACGTTTCACGTCTTAAGTACGAGCGTATCTAAACTAGATGATCATTTACTGAAGAACTAAAAGAATTGAAGTGGATATTTTTAAGATGTAACAACTTAATCGTAAAGATTGGCTGGAAACAACATAAAAGCATCTCAATTAACGGAGGACATTATGGACACGATAAAATACGGTAAACATATCGTCACTGAACTTAAAGCGCCTAATTTTGGCCCGGAGCGGGTGATGGACTACGCGAAATGGGCAACCAGGATACTCTGGATGGATAATAAAGTTGTTGATGGGGCGTTCCAGATGAACTGCTCCTGGTATCGGCATCCCAATCCGCTCGGATCACCGGAAACTTTTGCGCATACACATGATTGTGATGAGTTAATCGGATTTTTCTCAAAGAACCCAGAAGCACCGTACGATCTCGGCGCCGAGATAGAATTCTGGTTGGAGGATGAAATGCATCTCATCACCTCGAGTGCGATGTTATTCGTTCCCGCAGGAATGAGGCATTGTCCCCTGATTTTACGGCATGTAGACCGGCCGATCTTTCACTTCAGCGTCGTGACGAGCGGTAATTACAAGTACATTAAAAGCGATTGGCAACCCGAACGGTCCTAAAAAAAGATACCAAACCAGATCTGATGAGGAAGCCTGTTTTTAATGAAACCAATTGATAACAGAAAATATGGCTAATACCAGGTATTTTTATTGAAAGGGTAAAGGATGTTAAACATGAGTGAAAGAAAATACGAAAAATATGTTATTTCCGAATTGAAAAATCCGGAAACCGATCCTGAACGTTTAGCCAGATATGCGCAGTTTGCGAAGCGGATCCTGTGGCTAGATGACAAGATTGTTGACGGCGCTTTTCAGATGAATTGCTCTTGGTATCTCAAGCCCACCGCGGGTATTCCAACGTCCCATTCACACGACTATGATGAAATCATCGGTTTTATCGGCAGTGACGTGGATAATCCGAGTGATCTTTGCGGTGAAGTCGAACTGTGGCTGGAGGATGAACAATACATCATCACCAAATCTACCATGGTATTCGTGCCAAAAGAAATGAAACATTGTCCTCTAAAGGTGAACAGGGTAGACAAACCAATTTTTCATTTTACAACAGTAAACGGTGGACAATGGATAATGAAAAGCTGATAAGGTAATTGTTAGTTGTATGAATTCCCGGTGAATTGATAGATGTTCCGTTCATTGTTGTCAATCAGCGAAATGGGACACATTTCAAACCGAACACTTTGGTATAATCAGGCGGCATTAACAAACTCCCTGAGGCCCCGGTTGTAGTCTCTGCGGCGATTGATTGTTTGTATTTGCACCTCCTTTCTACGTTGCAGGATCTCCTCTCTTCTGCCATATAAGACATCGGCAGGCGCCACGTTGCCCAGAGCCTTGTGGTAACGACGGTAGTTGTAGTAGTTGACAAAGTCAGCGATTGCCCGTTCCAATTAGCCAGGGAGTTCATAAGGGACCTGGTTCACCTCCCGCTTGATGCTCTGGTGATAGCGCTCCAGCTTCCCGTTAGCCTGGGGATGGTAGGGTGCCGCCAGGATATGACTTATGCCCACCAGACGCAGGTAGTCCCGGAAGGTCCTGGAGACATAACCCGCCCCGTTGTCCGAGAGCAGCCTGGTTCGATCCTCGACAGGTACATCGGTCATGCCGGTAGCGTCCACCGCTTCCTGGATCACCTCAATCAGGGAATTAGACGACATGTCTTTCTGCAGCTTCCAGTCCAGGATGAAACGGGAGTAGTCGTCCATCACGGTCACCAGGTAATAATAACCCCAGCCAACCACCCGGAAGTAGGAAGCGTCGGTAGCCCACATCTGGTGCGGCCGTGTGGTCTTGGTATGGTATTCATTAGCGGCCGTAAGTTGCGTCTCCAGCCGTTTTACCAGCCCGTTCCTTCTCAGAATGCGGTATACCGTTGATTCGGATACGGCAAAGCCTTCATTATCGGTGATCAAGGCGGCCAGTTGTCGGCTACTAAGCCCAGGAGACTCCCGGGCTACCGCCAGTATCTTGATTTCCTCTTCGGGAGTGATCCGGTTCCATGGCCTTTTCCGGTTTCTCGAATCGGGTTGCCCCTGACGCCATCGGTAGTAGCTGCTCCTCGGTATCCCCAGTGCCATGAGCGCCTGCCGCGCGCGCCTGGGCTGACTTTCCACCCGGGCCAGGATAACAGATTTTTCCACGGCGCTCATGTGCCGTCGCCGTTGTGATCCTCCAGTAGAGGAATAGCCGTTTTTTTCAGACGGTATACTTCCAGGGACAGGTCAGCCACCAGGTGCTTAAGGTCGGTGCTCTCCCGCTTTATCTCGTTTATCTCCTGGCGCGTGGCATCCCTGACGGTATCCCGGGTAAGCCAATCCTTCCCAACCTCCATGAAGTCCTTGGTCCAAGCATAATAGGCCCCCGGCTTGATGCCTTCCCGGCGACAGAGTTCATTGACGGCCACTTCCCAACGGAACCCCTCCAGCACGATACGGACCTTCTCTTCCGGATTGTACTTCCGCCTGGCTACTACTCTAACCTGCTGCATAAAGCCCCTGGTTTGCTGGGTTCTGGACTCGGCAGCATTAGCTTTATCTTTGTTTTCCTGGGACACAACTCGCTCCTTTCACTGTTTAGTCAGTCTACTACCTCTCAGGAGCTCGTGCCACCTGTCTAGAGTGTACGGTTTTAGTGGCCCTATTTGTGTCCCATTATCGCTGACGG
>DAOUER010000055.1:0-11114 GCA_034430375.1 Dehalococcoidales bacterium | reverse complement strand
GCCGCCCGGCTCGCCTCCCCAACCTCCCTATCCAACTTCGCCAGTTGAACATTGCCCAGGATTCCGGTTAGAAGGTTGTTGAAATCGTGGGCAATACCACCAGCGAGGATGCCTAGCGATTCCAGTTTGTCTACCTTTATCTGCTCCTCCTGCAGTCTCCGCAATTCGGTAATATCGCGGAAGACCATTACCGCGCCGAACATTCTGCCCTGTTCGTCATGAATAGGAGCGCCACTATCGGCAATCAACCGTTCCGTACGGTCTCTTGATATCAGCAGCGCGTGGTTAACCAGACCGACAACTCTACTCGTCTTGAGCACGTTTTCAACGGGGTTAAGAATTGGCTGGCGCGTCCTCTCATCGATAATATTAAAGACCTCCCTGATAGACCGGCCCACCGCTTCCTTCTGCGTCCACCCGGTTAGTTGCTCTGCCACTTTATTGAGCAACGTCACTCTTCCCTCCACATCAACCGCTATTATGCCGTCTCCGGTGCTGCTCAGGGTCACCTCAAGACGTTCCTTTTCCTGTGCCAGCTTATGCTCCACCCACAGCCTCTGTAATGACAAACCAATCTGGAGTGCCACACCCTCCAGCGATTTGACCAAATCGAGGGGCACCATATTTGTCCTTTTGTCAGCTATATGGATCAGCCCCAGTATTTTATCTCCCAGCTGGATGGGCACCAGCGCCACGGATTCGTAGCCATGCTCGTTACATACATTCCTCGTGGAACCCTTCTCTTCTTCTGAGACGGTGGCTAGAAAGGCCGTAGTACCATTCATGTAGAAAGAGCCGCCTTCGGTGTAATAGGGAAGGCCGGGGTTAGTGTCTCCCTTGATGACATTGACGCACATGCACTGGTGCAACTTAATGGAAAGTGGGCTCTCCGATTCGTAGAATTCACGGCTGAAACCCTCGTAGGCTTGGTAAGGGATGTTGCCTTGATTGTCCAGGACACGAATGCCTGCGGCATCGCAGCCGACGTAGTTACGTATTACCCGCACGAATTCCTTGAGGGTAGGATTCAGCTCGTTGCCAAGGTTAGCAATCTCCAGCAAGCTCCGGGTAAATTCACGCAACTTCTCATGCTGCCTGCGCTTGGTGATGTTATTGTAGAGCACCTGAAACTGCGGCTTGCCATTCCAGAGCACTTCCTTGCGGAAGACCTCAAGGTTACGAATTCCTCCGTTCTTGCACACGATGCTTATTTCATAATTTGATGGAACATACTCGCCCCGCTGCCTCTTCTCCTTCCTCACCTGGTGCTCAGCGTAACTCTCCGGGGTGTACATCTTTTGGCGGGGAGTCGTCTTTAGCTCTTCAACGCTGTCGTAGCCATAGATATCCAGGATGGCTTGATTGGCGTAAAGGAGCTCACCATCGGCGCTGACGATACGGATGCCCAGCGGGGAGGCATCCATGGAGCGGCGGAAGTTATCCTCACTTCTACGCAGTGATTCCTCCAGCCGCTTGGGCGTGGTGCTCTCCATCAGTTGCCACTTGTCCTGCCGTCTGATGAGGGCAAACTTGTGGTTGTTGACCACATCAATAACTTCCGCCGCACCGCAGCGGTCAAGGGAGTAAGTGCAGACGGCAATCATTCTGTGGTTGCCGATGACTTTGTTTATTTCTGCCTCGTATTCAGTGAACGCTTCCCAGTTCTTTGGCTCCAACCAGAAGGTATTCCCGGTGAGTCGAAGTCCACCGAGCCCTTTTTTAAGAGCCAGGTTCTCTTTTTCGAGCCAGCCTTGCAGCACTTCATCAGCATCGAATTTCCCTGATCTGGTATACCACTCACTGTAATCGAGAATCTCTAGCTGCCCCTTCTTAATGTAATCATCAAGGTTTGTTACCGCTTTCTTTAGTGCAGCCCTTGCTTCCTCAACCTGTAGAGGCTCCGAAGTGACCCACATACAGTACTCGTTACCCTCCAGGCCAGCCTTGAAGTAGGGAACCAAAATATCGGTCAGGTCTTTCTGAGTCTCGTAGAACTGGCAGAAATGCGTGCCCCAGGGAACGTGGCCGATGAGGTCAATGCCGCTGTTTATTTCCTCTCCGTTCATCTACGCTCACCTCCCACCCCGCATAGTCAAGCGTTTGACTCTGGTAAACATAATATAGACCTTGTGCAAAATCTAGTCAACGGTGGGTAAAACGGTGGGTAAAGATGAAGGGAAAAGTAGCCTGATATTTAAGTGTGTAACAGGAGGTCACACTTCGCTATTTTGTTCTACGTTCAGCAAAGTAACAGAATAAGCTAATGTAGCCTTGCAATGCACAAGCTGCCCGAGAGCTCAATCCACCCGGAGTATTCGGGCAGCTCTCCTCTTTCTTAATCTTACCGGTAAGAAGATGGCTAAGAAGACTGCCACACTAAGAATTGGCCCTGCTGGGGGCCAACTTATCCCCGACTGTTGCGCTTCTTCAGGTTTTACCGAAGGTGTAACGGAGGGCGAAGGCAGTGTCACGCCAGGAGTTGGTGCTTGGGGCTGGGACGGGACTTCAGCTACAGTTGAAGATGACGGTGTAATTGAACCAAGAACAGCGAAAACACTAAAATGGCTAGCCTTGACTGTGATACTGTGACCTGCCGGGTCAATAGCAAAGTCGAGATTAAACCATTCATTAGCATCCTGGTCATAGGAAGCGAAGACCATATCTTTTTCACTAACATCACCAGGCAATTCGCCAGGATCATATTTCCACATTAATTCTATCGGTGGATCAAAAGTAACACCTTGGCAACGTTCTGAACCAATATATCCTGCTAAATCGCAAACTGGGCTGACTAACTCATGACTGTCTGGCAAAGATGGCAGTTCCTGCAACAGACTCGCCGTGAGCTTACTCGGGACTATAGTACCGCAGTTAGAGCATCCGCTATGGCAAATTATCTTGGTGCCTCGCTCTAGTGTCAGGCTATATCCACTTTCTGGGTCAAAAATCACGTACGACCCAAAAAGAGTATTGTCGCTATATGTCACTCTCAGGGTTCTTGTTACGCCCAAAAGACTTGTCTCCAGACCATATGTCGGGACTCCGACACCGGAAGCTCCGTTAGCCGACACTTCGTTACCAGATGGTAATTCCTCAAGCAGGTAGTTTATGGTGAAAGAAACGCTGTCCCCCTGCGCATCGTTTTGTGGCTGTCCCGTTTCCGAGAATTCCCACTGCCAATCTAAGGCGATAGTTTCGCCAGGGTTAAGCGATATTATCTTGACATAGTTGGGGTCAGAGGGGTTTTGGGGAAGGCCATGAATTGTTGCTGGCAATTCTATGTTAGTCTCCAGCCTTTCATGTGAGAGGTAGAGTAACAAATAGTCGTCAAGTACGGCGCCATCGCCAGCATAGTCTACCTCTTCAATATCGCTTATCCAGATAGTGACCACCCCCTTCTTGCTACCAGCATTACGTAGCTCAACTGTCTTGATACCGCTGTCGCCGGGTTTGATGTTTCCTATGTTCCAACTGGTAGCCCCTTCACCACCAATCTCCAGGTTTACAGGCTCTTGAGCCTGTACCGGAGTTGGTAACAAGCCAACCAGAACTAAACCCATAATCAGGGCTAGAGCTATGCTAGCTCCATATGTAGCTAATTTATTAGACAACATGCCTCTTACCATTTGCTAATCCCATAACGTCACTGCCGTACAACAATATCAAAGCAATTTCTCTCTTCCTTAATAGTGATAAACCCTGATCTCGTGCAAGGTCGGTGTCTCCAAGCCATCTGAGGTAGTCAAGGTTGCCCGCCACTGCATATATCTCCCCGAAGGCAGCCCAGATGTTATTGGGCTACTTGCTAGCCCTAAATCAATCCAATCTGGTGAAGCATCGTCTTTGGCGAACAAAACATCGCTTGCCCTCACTTCGAAGGTTATGTCGGTGTTGCTATCTATTGTTTCGTCCCAGAACAACCCGTCCCATCCTGCTCCGACAACCCCGGTATCCAAAACTTGAGAGGCAATTGTGCCTAGAGAGAGATATTGGCCTTCCTCACTTCCCCAGCTTCCATTTACCGGTTCTGGATATACAAACTTCCGAATTGCAGTCCAGTCAATGTAAGTGTAGTCGACGTCAGGCATGGCGTTACTTCCTACTTGAACATTGAAGACGACTGTGAAGTCAGAAAAAGTATGACCTGAGTCTAGCCCGCTATCGAGCACATCGACCAAATTGCCATTGACGTAGAAATAGGCAACACCATCATTACCAGATTCTTTGGCTAGCCAAACAACCTCGCCGCCTGTAAAGTCACAAGGGTTATGTTCATCATATGAGCTCCAGTCTCGCACCCTGATTTTGTCACCCCAAGATTGAAACTCAAGATAGAAGTTGCCCCCCTCACCTCCCAGAAACCACCTTCTGCGGTCGGTCACTTCCGGGTAGTAGTTGATGGAATCGATACGGTACATTAACGCCCGGTCATTAGTCCAGACGCTGGAGGAGGTCCTAACTCCTCGCTTTAGCCAGGAACCCGAAGCCTCTTTTCGTGCTGTCAGCTTAAGTAATGAATTCTCAATGACCATCGAACCAACGGTATCACCATCTACTTCCCAGCCACTTGGCAGGGAATCTCCCGGGAAATCGGTAAACAAGTCGGGGAATGTATTAGCACCATTGCTAGTCGTCAAGGCTTCGCTATTTCCGTAGTAAACGTAGACGGTTGCGTTTGAGCTACTTAAGTCATGAGCAACTTTGACCCAGAAGGTTGCTTTATCACCTTCAGTGTATGATTCCATCCAATAATCGAGTTCTGTAGTACCATCGCTATCAGTGAACCTTATATCTCCAAAATCATCTTCGCAATGATCACTTAAGTAGACATTCTCACCCGTGTCTATACCACTTCCCTGGTATACGATAAGCCGAACTTGGTAGTTTACTCCTGCACCCGAGGTACTTTGAATAATATGGCTTTTTCGATATTTCCAAGCGGTGTCATACCAGCCGGAAACAGAAGCCACTTTCACATCTCCTGTCTCTGATGAGGTGTCGACCTGACTTAAAACACCAGCTTCGAAGTCTGTTCGGGTGGTTTGCACCCATGTATTGGAGGTCCAAGCCTGAAAGCTGTTACCACCGGAACTCTCTAGATCAACGAAGGAGCCCCTGGTAACTCCAACGCTGCCAACCAGGAGGACTATTACCAAGCTCATCATCATAGCAAGCCACTGCTTACCTCTCATCTCACTACCCTATCCCGTATCTTCCTTCTACCTGTTTCTCAGTAAGTACGCGCCGGATGTTTCTTATCTCCATAACCACAATAACAAGGCCAGGTACACAGAGGAGCAGTATGAATCCCAGAGGAGTCTTACTAAACTGACTGACATAGCCAAGATAGGGCACATGAAAGCAGACTTTTCCCATCACATTTTGAGCCGGTACGGTAAAGGGGTCGACATCCTCATTAGCATCCCCTTTTGTCTGGAAGCGGAGTTCTGAGCCTTTTTCCACAGATACTACCCTATGGGTTGTCGGTATCTCACTGAGGGGAGAGTTGAAGGTGATAATGTCTCCCACCTCCATTGTTTCAGCCTCTACAGGACGTGTCGCTATGATACTACCTACCTTGATTTCGGGCTCCATGCTGCCAGAGAAAACGGCATCCACCCTCCAGCCAAAGCGCGGCGCCAAAAAGGTAAATACCGCTGCCGCTATCAGTATGACTAGAACAGTAGTCCCCAGATTACTGGCTGCTTTCTTCATTCCATGTTCCTTCTTTATCCTGAGGCAGGAACGATATCCTGCACCTTACCGTGGTTCTCAAAACACTCAAGACATTTGCCGTGGTGGACCTTTTGACCCCGCCACGCTTACAAAAAGCAGGAGACCCTAATCAGTCTGCTGCAGCAACTCAAACTCGATATCGAAACCGGCACTATCACTCTGAATCTCGTTTTCCACGCCACTGTCTATACTCCATTCAATGCGAACTGCCTTGTCGCTGCCACTCCCGTAGTTGGCTGCCATGGCGTAATCAGAGAGCTGCTCGCCAGCCAGCCCCGGCTTCACAAAGCCCTCGTAGATTAGGGTATCAGTGCCCGCGTCATATGTATTGTTGTCATTCTCGTCGATGTATATAGTTAGTGAAAGGACCTCGGCGAGCTCACCATCGGTACCAGGTGACGCAACCGTGCCGTCTTCGCCTGGGTCAGCTTCCTCCGGTTCGTTGACACCATTTTCGGCATCGACTATGTTGGAGAATGTGACGTCCAGGGAGCCGTCCACTGACCCATCATTCTTGAGCAGCCAATCGTAGCTCCCGCTATCCCCGCCGTAGGTGTCTGATACCGTAATTGTTTCCGTGAACGGGTCAGCACTTCCCACTTTGAGATTGAGTGTTCCCGCGGTGAATTCGTTCCCCGCGCTGGACTCGGTGTCGTTAAAGTAGGCGAAGACCCCAGTCCCGATAAGGGCGCCGACCACAGCAATGATGACTATGCTTAACAGTATTCTCCTTTTCATCTTTCACTCCTTTCAAAGTTGATCTGCAGGTGACGTTTCTTGTTATGTAACTGTCTACATTTCAAACTCCTTGCCTCTGACTGAAAATATCCTTCTCCGACCGGCAAAAGCCGCCTGCGGGCAGAATTATGGCTGCTACTGTGTGGTCCCATTCAAGGTGGTCTCGCATCGGTAGTTCCGGGTGGATGGTGTATTCATTGCACCTCCCTACTCTACGTCTCGTAATATAACCGCCTTCTTCCAGATCAGCGATTATTTTGTGGACCCCTGGTACGCTGAGACCAGCATCCCGGGCCAATGTCTCGATTGTGCATCTGGGACTCCTTGCCAGGTAGCGAAAGACTCGCCCGTGGTTCGAGAGGAATGTCCAATTGCCTTTGCTCAAACTTTTATCCTTTCCGCCGTCAGGTAAACCACATTAACAATGATGAAACATATCTACTGCGATGTATCTATTGTATTTGAAGCTTACAACCCGGTACCCAAAATGAGAATCACGCATAAGTGGGTTGGGAATAATACTTTCGTCCTCCCCAGAATGGGGCAGAAGCTTTGGTAGCGTGGCGGCACCTTCGAACTGGCGCGTGGCGGAATCTTACGTTCGAAAGGAATTCACATGAATTTCACCCGGCTATGCGGGAAATCACTTAAGTGTGGGATGATCTGCCTCGTTTCTAGGCACCGCTAGCAGCAGAGTGTAAAAGAAACAAGAAACCAATTAATGGCGTCACGAGACAAGTGGACGTAGCTGGTTTGCGCTGAGTCTGTGGATAGCTACTCAAAGAGACTCAAGATAGCTGTAATCTTCCTATTGAGATCTACCAGATCAATCGGTTTTGTAACAAGCGGCAGTTTGAACACTGAAACAAATGTAGCACTATCTGGCGACAACACATCACCGGTTATTAGAATGACTTTGGCCAATGCCTTGGCATCGGTTTCCTTAAGTGTTCGGCACAGTTCGATACCGCTCATTGACGGCATCCGTATGTCTACTAATATGGCGGCATAGCTACGATCCTTGATCCTCTCAAGTGCCTCCGGCCCACTCTCGGCGACATCAACGTGATAGCCCCAGTCTGTAAGTACCCGGTGCAAGAATCCCCTTACGTCTGCCTCATCGTCGACAACCAGTACCCTCGCTCCCAATGCCCTGCCCAACTTCTGAATCTGGCCAGGCTCCTCGGATGCGCCGTGTTTTGCAATGACTGGCAGTTCGATGAGAAAGGTGGCCCCTCTACCAAGCTCGCTTTCTGCCCAAATTCGGCCGCCGTGTTGGGTAATGATACCGTAGGAGATACTTAGGCCAAGCCCGGTGCCCATGCCGATAGGTCTAGTGGTGAAGAATGGCGTGAACAGCCTCTGCATATTTTCTGCAGATACGCCTGGTCCGTCATCCTGGAAAGATATTCGCACCCACTCACCAACCGTTTCGGTTGACACACGAAGTCTGCCCTGGCCATGGGCCAGACTCATTTCTGTTTCCGCATTCACTACTATGTTGAGAAAGACCTCGGTCAGCTGTCCGCTGTCTGCCAGAACCTCAGGTAGGTCAGGAGCAAAATCGGTCTCCACTTCTATCCCGCCGGTCTGTAGATGATAGGCTCTTAGTCTGAGGGCGTTCTCTGCTATCTTGTTGATGTCGGTGCGCCTTCGGAGCGGCTTGGACTGCCGAGCAAACACTGACAGGCGTCTGACGATAGCAGCAACTCGCTTGGCACCCTCATTAATGATTTCCAGGTCCTTCTTTATTGCCTCCGGCAGCTCTCGGCTCATTAGCAGTTCGGAGAAACCAACCACGGAGGTTAGAGGGTTGTTTATCTCATGGGCGATTCCAGCAGCCATCTCACCGATGGCTGCTAGGCGACTGGCCGCCTGACCTTTGCGCTCAATATCGAGATGTTCGGCTTCTAACGCCTTCCTTTCAGATATGTCCCGAGCCAGGGCCAAGATGCGCGGTGGCTCGACGTTACTCCCCATCACGACACTGTACTTGACTTCGACCGGCATGATCGAACCGTCCTTTCGGATCAGCTCAAGTTCCAGTGTAAGAGGTTCGTGCCGGCTCAATTGTCCCCTGCTTGCATCGGGCGAAACCCTCATGAGAACCCCCATAGCAACCTCTAGCGAGGCCGGTGTGAGCACGTCTTCGATTGACTTCGACATGGCTTCCTCAACCGTATATCCAAGAAGTTGCGTAACTGACGGACTGACATAAACAAGGCGCTTCGGCTCGGTGAAGTTAAAAATCCAGACCACATCGGAGAGACTGTCAACAAGCATACGATAGCGCGCTTCGCTCTCCTGGAGCATCTGATCAATATGCTTATGATCGGAGATATCGGTGGCGAAACCCAGCACCGCTGGTCTCCGAGCGTACTCGATGATGCGGGGCCTTATTTGCACCAACCTGGTCTCCCCGTTCTTACGCAGTATTCGTATTTCAGGCTCCTGCGGAACTGCTGAGATACCCCCGGCTAGAGCCATCTCCGTTTGTCTTATGACTTCGTCCCGGAAATCAGGATGAATCAAAGTCAGGTAATCAATCTTTGATAGCTCCTCACGGCTGTAGCCCGAAAGCTCCACAAATGACCGGTTGACGAAGGCTAACCTTCCCTCTTGGAAGACGTAGATTGCGAGGGGGGAATCCTCGACGATTGTCCTGGCGATTTCCCCGGCCGTGAGTGGCGCCTTTGGCGCTTGTTTGTTTTGCCCCTCAGACTTCACTAGGTCACCCGCTGCATAGTAGTCTCAAAGCAGGTAAACAACAATAATAAGACGCTACGAGGTAGGGTTTTCGATTTCACTATTGTCCTCGAGCGGCTGGTTGCTTTGCTAATCATTGTATGCCAATACAATGGCGTGTTCAAGTATCCCACATTCCCGAGCTTTGTTCAATTCTGCTTTGAAAGGTTTGTGTTTACAACATACAAGCCAAGCATTTAATCACTTATAGATCAATATGACCTATGTCCTTAGATACTAGTTAAACGATATCGTGTCAGGGTGATACTCGAGTACCAGTCCAATCACTATACCAATCACCCGAAGAACCATATCGCCAGTGTCCTGTGAATGAATTAAAATCGGATGCCATAATGAATTCAATATCACCCGCATCATCAGGGGGAGCATACGAAGGTTCTTCCGACCAGGTGCCTACTAGTATATCCCCTGTTAGATTCTTGGAAATATACCCTTCGATTTTGCCGCCTTGATAGTCATATGTTCCGGTTACATGGCCGAGCGATTGTGTAAGATACATTGTGCCCCAGTTAGTATCCCAGGTTCCGCTCCAGTTAAGGCCGGTTGTTTGAGGAGAAACCGTGACCGTGATTGTCTCATCTACAGAGCCGATATCGTTGATAGCCGTCAGAGTGTAGGAGGTAGTGACAGCAGGAGAAACCATAGCGCTAACCGGGGAATCCTCTGTTATCACTATCGAGCCAAGCTGTCTGAACACATTGGGGCTTATCGTGAATGAGTCCGCATTGGATATGCTCCAGCTTAATGATGAGGTATCCCCCTCATCTATTTCCTGGGGACTAGCCACGAAGGAATGTATTACCGGCAGGCCGGTAGAGGTGGACTCCGCAATCACTGATACCCTGATAGTCGCTGTCACCGTGTCATACTCATTGCTAGCTGTAAGCGTGTAATCCGTTGTTGTCATCGGAGAAATGGCTATACTTCCGGACACATTGACCGAACCTATATCAGGGCTGATACTTACTGAAGTAGCATTTATAACATTCCATGTCAGAGTGCTTGTCATACCTGTAGCTATTGCATCCGGTGAAGCTTCAAAGGCATCAATCACCGGTGATTCAGAATGGCTAGAAGATGGTTGATCTGTAGAACCTGGTTCACCTTGAGATGCTGCAGGCGAATCATTTGTAGTATCTCCTGGTGTTTTTACGCCATAAACCTGGAAACGCGAGTCCCATTCACCATGATACTCACCTTTGAAAATACCGTTGAAATCTGTCCCCTTAGGGTCTAGTGTAAGCTGAACCTGTCCGAAGGTGTGTGGGGCTCCTGATGGCAAATCCGCAGCCCATGTGCCAGTGAGCTTATTATCTGTTACGGTGCCATTTAACCCCCAATTGTAATAATTTGAAGTGCCGACTACCGTACTATCATTTTGTACTAGTGTCATATTGAACTGATAGGTCTGGAATTCGCCATATTCCATTATGGTCCAACTAGTTTTCCAGACACCATCCCATCCGATGTCAGAATGCACATCATTTGCAGTGGTGCAGGAGGACGCCAGGGGAAAGCTGAATGTTATTAATGTTATCAGAGCTAATATGGCAACGTTGTATCTTCGTCCCATGAGCTGTTCTTCTTTTTATACAAATCTTCTTCCAATTGCATTCGAAGCTTCTGCCAAATCATATCAAACCAAGACTGCCAAGGCAACGCAGCATTGCTACATAGAGTGGGCAGTGCATGCTTTGTTGAGACTAGGTGACACAAATGTCAGGAATGTTCAACCTGTTTGGATCTTATTGTCTTGCCGGACGATTGAACAAAATAAGCGAATGTGTGACGAGGAACACTACAGAACCGGTAGGTATTTTTTGACCTCGTAATCAGTTACTTGAGTCCGGTACTGGTCCCACTCGATCTTCCGG
>DAOUER010000054.1:0-8032 GCA_034430375.1 Dehalococcoidales bacterium | reverse complement strand
GCCGGCGCCAAGGTGGGACTTTTCCCCTCCGATGATAAGACCAAAACTTACCTGGAAAATGAAGGGCGGGGCGATGACTATCGGCCTTTAGCTGCCGATAAAGACGCTGTTTATGAGAAAACAATAGAGATAAACGCCTCTGAACTGGAACCCACCGTTTCCCGGCCGCACACTGTCGATAACACCGCCCTGGCTAAAGAACTCAAAGGAACGAAGATACAACAGGTGGTTATCGGCACCTGCACCAACGGCCGACTGGAAGACCTGGAATTAGCCGCCGGTATATTAAAAGATAAGAAGTCAGCCGGAAATGTCCGGTTGATAATCGCCCCGGCATCCCGCCGTGTCCTCCTGGATGCTATTTCGGCGGGTTATATCGCCGAGTTCGTGGAGGCAGGGGCTATTATCTTACCGCCCGGCTGCGGGCCCTGCCTAGGTCTTCACCAAGGGGCTCTGGGCGACGGGGAGGCCTGTCTTTCTACCGCCAACCGTAACTTCGAGGGACGCATGGGTAATCCCAAAAGCTTTATCTACCTGGCTAGTCCGGCCACGGCGGCGGCCTCGGCGCTGACCGGAGAGATTACCGACCCCCGGGAGGTGATATAAATGCTGCAAGGAAAAGCCCACAAGTTCGGGGACAGCATTTCTACCGACCATATCATACCGGGACGGTACGCCCACCTGCGCAGCAACCTGCCGGAACTCGCCAGGCATGTCCTTGAAGACGCCGACGTGAATTTCGTGAACAAGGTGAAAGAAGGCGACTTCGTGGTCGGAGGTAATAATTTTGGCCTGGGGTCGAGTCGTGAGCACGCCCCGCTGGTTATCAAGATGGCCGGTGTCAGCGCCATCCTCGCCAAGAGCGTTGCCCGGATATTCTTCCGCAACGCCATCAACCTGGGACTGCCGGTGCTGATATGCGATACGGATAAAATTAACGACGGCGATGAGCTTGAGATTGACCTAGCGACGGGCACGATTAAAGATATCACCAACGGCTGCGAACTTACCTTCGGGAAGATACCCGATGTCATGCTGGCCATCCTCGATGAAGGCGGACTGATTCCCTATATCCAGAAGCACGGGGACATAAAAATATAGCGAGGTATTAATTGACTTATAAAATCACACTAATACCCGGCGACGGGGTGGGGCCGGAAATAACCGAGGCAACCCGGCGCGTCCTGGAAGCTACCGGCGTTAAATTCGAGTGGGAGCTGGCTTATACCGGCGCCGATGTCATCGATAAATACGGCACGCCCCTGCCCGATTCCGTGCTGGAATCCATCCGTAAGAATAAAGTAGCCATCAAGGGCCCGGTAACAACACCCGTCGGCACGGGTTTCCGCAGCGTTAACGTCGCCCTGCGTAAAGCCCTCGACCTTTTCGCCTGCGTCAGGCCCTGCAAGACCTATCGCGGAGCGCCTTCTCCTTTCGAGAACGTCGATATTGTCATCGTCCGCGAGAACACGGAAGACCTCTATGCCGGCGTGGAGTTCGAGAAAGGTACCCCGGAAGCCGCCGACTTGATTGAATTTCTCAATAGGAAAAAGGGCGACGTTATCAAGTCCGATTCCGGACTCAGCATCAAGATGATATCCGAAACAGGCACGCGGCGTATCGTGAAATACGCCTTCGAATACGCCCGTAAGTACGGGCGGAAGAAAGTCACCGCCACGCATAAAGCCAACATCATGAAATACTCGGACGGCCTTTTCCTAGCGGTGGCGCGCGAGGTAGCGAAGGACTATCCCGAAATCAAGTTCCAGGAAGCGCTTATCGACAACCTCTGCATGCAGCTGGTGAGAAGACCGCATGAATACGATGTAATCGTCGCTCCCAACCTCTACGGCGACATTATCTCCGACCTCTGCGCCGGACTGGTGGGCGGACTGGGACTGGCTCCCGGGGCCAATATCGGGGAAGGTATCGCCCTGTTCGAGCCGACGCACGGCAGCGCCCCCGGGTATACCGGACAGAACAAGGTCAATCCCATGGCAATGATGCTCTCCGGGGTGCTGATGCTGCGGCATATCGGCGAGGACAAAGCCGCCGACCGGCTGGAGAAAGCCATCGCCTTGGTCATCGCCGAGGGCCGAAACGTCACCTACGACATGAAGGAAAACCGTGACGACCCTACCGCTGTAGGCACTAAAGAGGTGGCCGATGCCGTTACCCATGAGTTGAGCGCACTTGATTGACAGGAAATTGACTCATTGTAATATTTACACCACTGATTAAGGGAGGCAAGCGATGGACAAGAAAGAGATCCTAGCATTTATCAAGGAAAACCCGATAGCCTACCTGGGAACCGTTGACGGCGATAAGGCCAGGGTGCGGGGCATGGATACCTACCGCGCCGATGAGAATGGACTCATTTTTTATACCAGTAAGGGTAAAGAGGTTTTCAAGCAAATTACCAAGAACCCGGAGGTGGAAGCCTGCTACTTCGCCAAGGGCACCCAGGTAAGGGTCAGAGGCAAGATGGAAGTACTCGAAGACCTGGCCTTGAAAAAGGAAATCGTGGAAAAGAGGCCCTTCCTGCAGCCGATATATCCGGACGACGCCAGCTACGACGTTATGGGGGTATGTCAGTTAAAAGGCAAGGCTACCACCTGGACCATGCAGGACATGGCCGCACCGACCACTTTTATAGATTTATAGAACAAAGGAGGGAAAAATGAACAAGCAGGAAATACTGGATTTTATCACCAAGAACCCCGTAGCTTATCTGGCTACCGCCGAAGGCAATAAACCGTACGTACGCGCCTTGGGGACATACCGGGCCGACGAAAACGGTATTATCTTTTCCATGCAGTCGGACAAAGACGTTTACAAACAGTGTATGAGTAATCCTGAAACCCAAATATGTTACTTCGCCGACGGAGTCATGGTGAGAGTCAACGGCCAGATGGAGCCGATAATAGACATGGAGCTTAAAAAGGAAATTGCTGAAAAACGCCCCTTTTTAAAACCGGGTGTCGAGAAGAATGGCTGGGATTACGTGGGCGTATTCGAGGTGAAAAACGCTAAAGCCACCGTCCTCGATATGAAAGCCGGACCGCCAACATCCGGAGCACCCAAGGAATGGATTGATCTGTAGTCAGAGGTTATGAAAAGGAAATGAAAACACAAAATACCGATCCGGACTGCATATTCTGCAAGATAGCCAGCGGCGAGATACCGGCTACCATCCTCTACCAGGATAAAGACGTCATTGTTTTCCCGGATAATAAACCGATTACCCCGGTCCACCTGCTGGTTATTCCCAGAAAACACATACCGTCGCTGGCCGAAATGGATGATGAAGACACGCCGCTGGTGGCGAAAATGACCCGGGCAGCCAACCAGGTCGCCCGGGAACAAGGTATTGATAAGACCGGCTACCGGATAACCATCAACAGCGGCGCTGATTCAGGGCAGATTGTTTACCATCTGCATATGCATCTGATGGGGGGGAGACAACTGGACTGGAAGCATTAAAGGCTAAGTGTTCCGGCAATATTCCAGGTAATACAGCAGCCCGGCGATAGTCTTGGCATCCTCGATTTTACCGGAGGAAATCAGGCCGGGAATATCACTCACCGACACCCGGACTAATTCGATAGCTTCGGTATCTTCGGCGTAGAGCCGGCCGGCCACTAAATCCGTAGCCAAGTAAAGGTTCAGGTACTCGGTGCAGAATCCCGGTGACGAGTAGAACCCGCCGAGTCGTTTCAGCTTCTGAGGTTTAAAACCGGTCTCCTCCTGCATTTCCCTTATCACCGCCGCTTCGGCATCCTCACCGGGGTCGATGCCCCCAGCCGGGATTTCCAGCAGGTCTGTATCTGCGGCTCTCCGGTATTGCTTCACCAGCAGGATATTACCTTCTTCGTTGACTGGCACGACGGTTACGCAATCGTCATGCTCGACGATTTCCCGCGTGCTCTGCCGTCCGTCGACAGTTTCGATGGTATCAATGCGGAGTCGCACGGCACGCCCCTCGAAAATTACCTCGCTGGATAGGGTTTTCTCGTCAGTCATGCTCGGCACTCTCACCGGCATTATAAATAAGCGCCGTCTCATCGCAGTTGGGGAACTTGGGGCACCTAAAGCAGTCTGTCCATACCTTGCGGGGCAGTTCCATCTTATCGATATAGACGAAATTATAGCGTTTGAAGAAGTCCGGCTGGTAGGTAAAACAGAAGACGGTCTTGATACCCAGGTCACTGGCTTCCCGGAGACAGGCCTTGACCAGCATCGCGCCCAGTCCCCGTTTTTGCCACTCTTCGTTCACCGCCATCGATCTCACCTCGGCGAGGTCTTCCCAGCTTACGTGTAAAGCGGCGCAGGCCAGAACCTGCTCTCCCTTTTTAATCACAAAGAAGTCGCGGATTTCCTCGTATAATTCGCTGAGGGGACGCGCCAGCATTTCGCCCTTCTGGGCAAAGGCATTTATCAGCCGGTGCATCTCGGCAACGTCTGGGATTTTAGCTTTTTCTACTTTGAGGTCGTTTTCCATATAATTTCTCTTCCAGTTCTCCATAAAAATATGTTTGAGGGCAGACCCTCCGGAACCGGGTGGTATGGTCGCTGCGTTTCAGTGTTACTGTATCACCGCCCGATAGCTTGAGATTAACATGCCCGTCAACGCTGAGGGTAGCGCCATGATAGGTATCCAGCACCAGCTTAATCTCTGACTGCCCCGGCAAGACCAGGGCATTGTCCATACAGAGATGTGGCGCTATGGGAACTAATAATATATCTTTCGATTGCGGGTAAATAACGGGACCACCCGCTGCCATTGCGTAGCCGGTACTGCCGGTAGCGGTCGCCACTATCAAGCCGTCGGTCTTATAGGTAGTCAGGGGCTGTCCGTCAATAGTGGTTTCAATCCTGATGAGCCGGGATATTTCACCCCTGGCCACGACAACATCGTTCAGGGCGTGAAAAACCTGTGCCTGACCACCGGTAACTACTTCCGCCTGGAGCATCACCCTTTCGTCAATCCAACCCTTGTTATCGAGTATTTCCGGTAATTTCTCCAGAGCCTCGTCGATATCGAGTTCGGTCAGAAAACCGAGTTTACCCAGGTTGATGCCGGTAATGGGGATTTTCCAGGCGGAGACTATCCGGGCTGCCCGTAATATGGTACCGTCACCACCGACGGTAATAATTAGCCCGGTACCTTCGAGTAATGATTCAACTTCCTTAACATCCCAGGAGGAACACTTCCAGGCAGAAACACCCCGTGAAATCAGAAATGACTCGATTTCACCGGCTTTCTCACGGGTAGCCGGTACCTTGGGATGATAGAGTACGCCTATTTTTCTTAACATCTTTTCCTGCTAATCGATTCCATATCAGAACAAAAGAAGTTTATCAATTCTATCTGAATAGTGTCAAGATTATCCACGTTAAAGATACCGGCGATAGTGCCCATTATGCTATAATACTGGCGGGAACAGGCACAGATTATGGCCGGTACGAGAAGAAAAGCAAGATCCAAAGTCTTACAGGCTTTATACGAGATAGATTCCGTAACACGTGACGCCGCCGCGGTGGTGGAACGCCTTTTGGCCGAAGAGGATTTTTCTGAAGAAAACAAGGCTTTCACGCGTGAACTCGTGGCTGGAGTTATGGAAAATAAAGACGAAATAGACGATAATATCAAGAAATTCGCTCCGGCCTGGCCACTGGAACAGCTTTCGATTATCGACCGTAACATCCTAAGACTTGCAATATTCGAGATTTTATTCGATAATAAAGTACCGGTTAAAGTCGCCGTAAGTGAGGCAGTAGAGCTGGCGAAGAGTTACGGCAGCGAAAACTCGGGCAAATTTGTCAACGGGGTTCTCGGTTCGGTGAGTACCCTGACCAGTCGGTAGAACACCTTGAAAAAAGGGGGATAAAAAGTGGCAGTTATCTTTGATAAAATCAAAGCTATTGTAGTAGAGCAACTCGGAGTGGAAGAATCGGAAGTGGTGCCTACCGCGAGCTTTGTTGAAGATTTAGGCGCGGACTCACTCGACCTGGTAGAGCTTATCATGGCACTGGAAGAGACTTTCTCTACCGGTGATAAGAAGGTCGAGATACCCGATGAAGTCGCCGAGAAAATAATTACCATCCAGGACGCCATGAATTTTATTAAAGAACAGGGAGTTGACGACGCCTAAAGTGTCCCGGGTATTTCCTAATTATCCAGAGCTCAACTACAGTATCAACCAAAGAAAACTACTTGCTAAAGCCAGATAGCCTTGATTATCAGGTACAGCACCAGCAACCATATTACCACTATTACCGCCGACGCTATCCATTTGGCTCGGCTGTCGATCGACCTTGTTCCAGCTTTTTGCCGGTGTTCCTCCAGTATTTCCTTGGGAACCAGTTTAATCGCCAGGTAAATACCGGCCGGTACCAGTATCAAATCATCAAGATACCCCAGGACGGGTATAAAATCCGGAATCAGGTCTACGGGACTTAAGGCGTAAGCGATGATTACCGCTATTAGCGCCTTGGCATACCAGGGAGTCCGTCGGTCTTTAAAGGCAAAGTAGAGTACGATTACCTCGGTTTTAAGCTGTTTGACCTTTTCCGACCATTTCATCCGAAAAATATAGAGATTAACGATTGACTCGTCAGAATTCGGGGTTATTTAAATCCCTTTAACCCAATTGACGGCATTCTGGAACACCTGCAGGCCCTCCCCGGTATCTCGGGGGGCTTCGCGAGTCCACCGGGGGTGCTGCGTCCAGCGTAAGAATCTTTCCGGGTGAGGCATCAGGGCGAAGATGCGGCCGGTGCTATCACAGATACCGGCAATATCACGCAGCGAGCCGTTGGGATTGTGGGGATAACCCGCCCTCAGGTTGCCTTTAGCATCGGTGTACTGCGCCACCACGTTGAGCTTTTCCAGGATATCCTCGTTGGCCACCAGCTTCCCCTCGCCGTGGGCGACGGGGATATAGAGACTGCTCATACCGCGCGTAAAAACTCAGGGGCTGTCCTGATTTATCTTCAGGTTAATCCAGCGGCACTCGAATTTCCCGGAGTCATTGGCGGTAAGCGTCATCGGCTGGGTGGCAAGGTCGGAAAATCCGGGGAGAACCCGGGCTTTCACCAGTACCTGAAAGCCGTTGCAGACACCCATTACCAACCGCCCGTCGTCAACAAATTTCTGGATATCTTCTCCCAGCCTCAGGCGGATTTCATTGGCCATGATTCTCCCGGCGGAAATATCGTCGCCGTAGGTAAAGCCACCCGGTATAATCATTATCTGGTAGTCCATGAGGTGCTTCTCACCGCGGAACAGCTCGGTTACCAGCGCCGAATCCACCTCGGCCCCGGCCATCTCGAAAGCCACCTGCGTTTCGAAGTCGCAGTTGGTGCCGGGAGCCATCAGCATTAATACTTTAGCTTTACTCATCTTACTTCTACCATCGCAGCGGCTGCTGCCAGGCCTCTTTCAAATCGGTTATCGACGAATTCAGAATGGGTTTACCGTCACGACCGGTAACTTCCAGCTGCCCATCATCGGTTACTTTCCCTATTTCGGCAAAGCTCGAACCGGTCATCATCCGCTCGAATTCTGCTTTATTTTCCGGGGCTATTTCCGCCAGGAAACGAGTGTTCGACTCCGAGAAAAGAATAAAATCATCGCGGTCAACGGGTTCTCCCATTGGGACTTTGCTCAGATTGATTTCCATACCCAGCCCACCGGCAAAGGCCATCTCGGCGGCGGCTACCCCGATTCCCCCCTCGCTGAGGTCGTGGCAGGCTTTCACCAGGCCTTTGTTCATGGTCGCTGCCAGGCTGTCCATCAGCTTCTTTCCCTTTTCCGGGTGGACTTTTGGGACGTTGTTCCCGATGCTATCGTGAAGGGCGTAATATTGCGAACCGCCCAGCTCGTTATAAGTATCCCCTATAATGTATACCAGGTTACCCGCCTGCTTGCAGTCCATCGATACCACCCTGGCAGCATTCTTCATCACCCCCATGGCGGATATGAGGAGCGTGGGGGGAATACAGATACTTTCTTCACCGGTCTCGTATT
>DAOUER010000053.1:0-3062 GCA_034430375.1 Dehalococcoidales bacterium | reverse complement strand
ACCTGGCGAAAAACATTACCAGGACCAGAGCGGGTAGAGCTTTCGTCGCCATACGGGATAATGACCTGGCGGCTGAAGTGATGGGTGTCAACCTGTGGATTTACAAGCTGACGGCCTTCTTTATCGGCTGCGTTTTTGCGGGCGTGGCCGGTGCGCTGCTGGCCCACTACTATGCCTTCATCAGCACGGATAGCTTTCCTTTCATGAACTCGGTATGGTACCTGGGCATGCTCATTGTCGGCGACATGGGCAGTATTGCCGGTGTTATTTTTGGCACCGTATTCCTCAAGCTTTTAGATGAGCTAGTCACCATCTTTGGGCCTACGTTAGCCGCTATTTTCCCCGCCATTGCGGCCCAGGCGGCCGCTTCACTCGGTCTTATCATGCGCGGACTGGTAATAATAATCTTCCTCATCTTTGAACCCAGGGGACTGGCACATCGCTGGGAGCTTATTAAATCATATTACCGGCGGGGGCCTTTATCATATTAACCATTGGCGATGAAAGGAGGTGACTGCATTAAAAAGAGTACTTATATTGACTCAACAGAATCAACTCTCAACTAAAAAAGGAGGATACATGACTAAGTTTAGACTGTTTAGTGCAATTTTAGTGGTTGTCATACTGGCGTCGTTATCAGTGCTGGCTGCCTGCACTGAGGAGACGCCGGCCCCGGCCCCAACACCGGAACCGACCCCAGCCCCGCCGAAAGAAGTGACGCTCTATATCGGCGGCACCTTCGCGCTGACCGGCGCCTACGCCGAGGACACGGCGGCGGTTCTGGCCGGGTATCAGGACTACGCCAATTACGTTAACGATACCAAAATGATGGCGCCCTGGCGGGGTGAGAAATTCCCGGATAATGTTAAGCTGGAAGTGCTGTGGCGGGATGACGAGATAAACCCCGAGAAGGCGCTGTCTATCTATGAAGAGCTCAAGGCCAAGGGTATACTTGTCTACAGGATATCATCCTCACAGGTCGCCATGGCCCTCATGAACCTGCTGAATGAGGACCGCATCGGCGCTACCAGTATGGCCGCCGGTCCTTATCTCCTCTCGCCGCCGAAGACTATCTTTACCAACTATCCTTTGTATACCGATGAGATGGGCGCCATCGCTAACTGGTTCCTGGATAACTGGAAGAAAGCCGGTAACACCGATAAACCAAGAGTGGCCTACCTCACCGCCGATAGCGCCTCGGGCCGGTCGATTGATATTCCCGAGATGGAAAACTATCTTACGGGTATCGGATATGAATTTGCCGGCAAGCAGTTCGTACCCATGGTGCCTACCACGCCGCCGACCACCCAATTGTCCTGGCTGAAGGATAACAAAGTCAACCTGGCCATGGGCTTTATGATTAATCCTGGCTCCCAGCCGACCATCAAAGAAGCGGTCAGACTGGGCATGGGCACCAATCAGGATTACAAGATAACCTTCGGTTTTGCCGCCCCGAGCCACTTGGCAGTCTTCGCCCCGGCCATGGGTACGCTGGGTGACGGTGTTGTCGTTGCCGGCAGTTACCCTCCCATGACTCACAAGAATTTACCGGGTATCGCCTTCTACGATAAGTTAATGGCCGATTATGAAGATGAACCGGTGACCCACATCATGTACCTGGCGGGCATGGTCGAAGCTATGATCCAGACCGAGGCGCTGCGGCTTGCCATGCTGCAGGTACCTGCTGACCAGTTGAAACCGGTTGACGTACTGGAATACGGCTTCTACCAGATAAAGAACCTCAGTACCGGTGACCTGACCCCGCCGCTGACCTTCGGTCCCAGCGATGTCGAGGGGGCTAAAGAGATGCGTATTGACCAGGACCAGAATGGGGAGGTTGTCTTGCTGGGCAACTACCCGATTCTCGGCATCTACAAGCACGAATAATCATTTCATTAGTCCGGGGGCTCCGTTCCGGAGCCCCCGGGTAAGCCGGCTATTGCTTGAAACACTCAGGTTATAACAACCTGAGAAGTGGCATATTCGATCCCGGCCTTCCCCAGTGGTGACACCAGGTTTTATACGAGAGTCACAACCAATAATAGCACCAGGTTCTAGTAGTCGCTTTTTCATGACGCTATGGGGGAGCGCGTGCCAACCTGGAAGAACAGAGGAAACTCCTGATCCGGTACGCTGAACACTGTTAATATCCGTAAAGAGTGCACCAGGCGTATTATCGCCGTAAAACCGAAACCGTCTTCCGAACTTGCCTTCCAATTGGCACTATTGACATTAAAATCCTCGCATGATAAAATAACGCAAATTTCAAATTATGAAAAGATTTTTCAAAAATTATGGATAATATATCAAAAACCGTAATGAAGGCAATAAATATACTGGAAATTTTTCTCAAGAGTGACAGCACGCTTAGTTTGAAGGAAATATCCAAGTTAACCGAGCTAAATGTAACCACCGCATACAGGTTGATTTCAACGCTGACTAAAAGGGGGTTTTTAACTCATCTTGAGAAAAGTGGAATGTACGCACTTGGCCTGAAAACGCTTGATTTTAGCTATGCACTCCGACGTGACCTGAAGTTCATTGATTTTGCTTACGTGTCCATGAGTAAGCTGAGTAAAGTACATAATGAATCGGTCTATTTAGCTGTAATGGATGGCGATGAGTCGCTTGTAATAGAAGAGGTTGGTATCGACGAAGAATTGCGTATCAATTCGCCTGTAGGTAAACGCCTGAAATTACATTGCACAGCTGGCGGTAAAATATTAATGGCCTCATTGTCTAAAGAGGAACGAAAAGCGTATTACAGCAGAAACACGCTCCAACCCTTTACTAAAAATACTATCACCGATATTTCTCAGCTTGAAAAAGAACTAGAAACTGCAAAATTAGAGGGGGTTGCTTTCGATAGAGAGGAATACAGATTGGGAATATGGGCTACCGCGGCACCTATTTATAATACGAATGGAAGTGTAATAGCTGCTGCGAGCATCCTGGTTCTCACTTCGCATATTAATGGCGATAATACTGAAAATTATTCGGCAGCTATAAAGAGCTGTGCGGGGGAAATATCTCAAATTATAAGTCGAATTATGTAACGTCTT